>JAZDIE010000118.1:0-9448 GCA_043805295.1 Pseudomonadota bacterium | reverse complement strand
GCAGGCAACAACCAGATAGCAAGAAACACAGGCCCGTTCCCCACACACGTGGGGATGAACCGCCATTTGTGATGGCCAGGATCGTCTTCCAGCCCCGTTCCCCACACACGTGGGGATGAACCGAGAGTTTTCCCAAATCGTGATTACAGCGCGGCCCGTTCCCCACACACGTGGGGATGAACCGTTGCGCATCAAACTTTTCTTCCGTGTTCATAACCGTTCCCCACACACGTGGGGATGAACCGCCCCAAATTTGCCACGCCCATATATTGACATATAAGAGTCAAAGCCAATTTAAACTTGATTCTTTTAGATAAACAGAGATAAGCTAAAAATAAAAAGGAGATTAAGGTCATGAAATTAAAAGGAACTAAAACAGAAAACAATCTTCTTACCGCCTTTGCCGGAGAATCACAGGCGCGTAACCGCTATACTTATTTTTCAGGCAAGGCAAAAAAAGAAGGCCTTGTACAGATTGCCGCTATCTTTGAAGAAACTGCCGATCAGGAGAAGGAACATGCGAAACGCTTGTTCAAATTTCTTGAAGGAGGAGAGGCGGAGGTATGCGCCAGTTTTCCTGCTGGAGTGATTGGCTCTACTGCGGACAATCTTGATGCCTCTGCGCATGGGGAGCATCATGAATGGGAGAGTATGTATCCAGAGTTTGCCAAGATTGCCAGAGAAGAGGGGTTTCAGGAGATTGCATCTGTCTTTGAGGCAATAGCAGTAGCCGAAAAGCAGCACGAGAAACGCTATCTTGCCCTGCTTGGCAACTTGAAGGCAGGCGCTGTTTTTAAAAAAGACAAGGCTGTTGTGTGGCGTTGTAGAAACTGTGGATATCTTCACGACGGGACCGATGCCCCGGAGAAATGTCCGGCATGCGCGCATCCTCAAGGATATTTTGAACTCCTTGGAGAGAACTACTAAAGGAGGTGTATTATGACTGAACGGTTACAGGTTTATAAATGTGAGGTGTGCGGCAATATAGTTGAGATGCTGCACCAGGGGAAGGGGGAGCTTGTCTGTTGCGGGCAACCCATGAAATTACTTGTTGAGAATACGGTTGATGCGTCTAAAGAAAAACATGTTCCTGTGATTGAAAAGACCCCTGACGGATTCAAGGTAAAGATCGGCAGCGTAGTCCATCCTATGGAAGAAAAGCACTATATAGAATGGATAGAGCTTATAGCAGACGGAAAGGCCTATATGGAATTTTTAAAACCAGGAATGCAGCCTGAGGCTGTTTTTTGTGTTGAGGCAAAAGATGTTGCCGCGCGTGAATATTGCAATATGCACGGGCTATGGAAACAAGCGCAATAAGTGAGATGGAGCGGCTCCGCATAGGAGGTTGAATATGAAGAGATCACTTGGTCCAAAGACATTTGCTTATCCTCTTCCGGTATGGCTAATTGGCACATACGATAAAGCAAACAAACCGAATATCATGGCCGCGTCGTGGGCTGGCATATGCTGCTCTGAGCCTCCTTGTCTTTCCGTATCGCTTCGCAAAGCCACGTATACTTTCGGTAATATACTTGATCATAATGCCTTTACTGTAAACATACCGTCTGATCATCAAGTTGAACAGGTAGACTATGCCGGGGTTGTGTCAGGTAAAAAAGAGAACAAGTTTGAGGTGTCTGGTTTTACGCCAATAAAAAGTGATGTGGTATACGCGCCCTATGTGGCTGAATGTTCGGTGGTGATCGAGTGCAGTCTTCTTAATACCGTGGAGATAGGCCTGCATACACAATTCATAGGAAAGATATTGGATGTCAAGGTTGATGAGGATGTGATCAGTGAGGCAGGGGTTCCAGACATTGAAAAAATAAAACCGCTTATATTCTCTCCAGGCAAAGGCGCATACTATGCAATGGGCGCTTTCAAAGGAAAGGCGTTTGCAATAGGCAAGAGGTTGTGTAAAAACAAGGAGGAATAGAGATATAAAACAAATAGTATCAAACAATACACTTACCTTCCATGTCCAGGGTATGAGGTGCGCGGCTTGCGCCCTCCGTATAGAAAAAGCGCTTGCCGCCCTTTCTGGGGTGCGTAAAGCGTCGGTTAATCTTGCCGCAGAAAAGGCGACCCTGGAATATGATTCATCCGATATTACCTCTGTAAAAATAATAGACACTATAAAATCGCTTGGATACCTTGCAATCAAAGTCGATGACTATGCGGCGGCAAAGGGGTCAGTTGAACAGACGCAGGCCAAAGTCATACGCGATCTTAAGTTCAGGCTGATTGTGGGAGCTATTTTGAGCGGTATTATCATCATAGGATCGATGGAGCATTGGTTTCCGTTTTTGCGCCATATACAGCAAAAGTCCTTATCGTTTGGTAATCTGGCGCTATCAACGATTGTGGTCTTTTGGGTAGGCAAACAAATCTTTCAAGGCGCGTTTAAGGCGATAATAAATAAGTCCGCAGACATGAATACGCTTGTTGCGATAGGCGTGCTCTCCGCCTATATCTATTCCGCATCAGCAACTTTGTGGCCTATGTCTTTTACTGGCACAGGTATGCCGCATACATATTTTGATAGCGCTGCGATGATTATTACCTTTATTATAATGGGGCGTTTGATGGAGGCAAAGGCAAAAAGGAGCGTCTCTCGGGCGATTAAGAGTCTTATGGGTTTGAGGCCAAAGACCGCCCGCGTTATGATTAACAACAAGGCGACTGATGTCTCAATGGAGAACCTAAAAGAAGGGGACATAGTGCTTGTGCGGCCCGGGGAAAGGATTCCGGCTGACGGGATAGTTGTGAAAGGGGCCTCCACTGTGGACGAGTCCATGCTTACCGGAGAGAGCATGCCTGTTGCAAAGACATTGGGGGACAGGGTCATTGGCGCGGCCATTAATAAGAACAGCAGCTTTACGTTCAGGGTTAACAGCGTTGGCAAAGATACGGTGTTAGCGCAGATAGTAAAGCTTGTGGAAGAGGCTCAGGGGTCAAAAGCGCCTATCCAAGGCTTAGCGGATAAAATTGCGGCTATATTCGTGCCTGTGGTGTTAGGCGTTGGGATTATAACTTTTGCCGTCTGGTACTATCTTGTGCCTGGCGCAACCTTTAATCAGGCAATGTTAAGCTTTGTGTCTGTGCTCGTCATATCATGCCCGTGCGCTATGGGTCTGGCAACGCCCACAGCAGTCATGGTCGGGACTATGCTGGGAGCGGAAAGCGGGATATTGATCAAAGGTGGAGATGCGCTTGAGAAAAGCAGTCATCTTACAACAATCGTATTTGACAAGACAGGCACTATTACTAAAGGCGCTCCCGCCATCACAGAGATTATTCCACAACCCGGATGGTCAGAGCAGGATGTTTTAGCTATTGCCGCTTCTATTGAAGCACGCTCTGAACATCCGCTTGCCAAACCTATTGTTGATATGGCCAGTGAAAAGGGGATTGATCTTCTAAGTGTTGGTGCGTTTGAAGCTGTCTCTGGTTTTGGCGTGACAGGAGATGTGGAAGGCGCGGAGGTTATAATAGGCAATCACAGATTCATGGGAGAAAAAGGTATTGTTTTTGGAAAACTCGAATATTCAGGAAAGATGTTGGAAAGTCAGGGGAAGACCGCTGTTCTTGTCGCGCATAGAGGAAAAATAGTAGGAGTTATCGTGATGTTTGATCCCCCTAAAAAATCTGCGCAAGCCGCGGTGGAGCGGCTTAAAGCAAGGGGTCTCAAGGTCGCTCTTCTTACAGGTGATAATGAAAGAGTTGCTAAAACCATCGCAAACATGGTGGGGATTGAAAGCGTGATGGCAGGCGTGCTTCCTGATAATAAAAAACATGAAATCCAAAGGCTTCAGGCCAAAGGGGAGTTGGTGGCGATGGTGGGAGACGGGATAAATGACGCCCCCGCTTTGGCGGCTGCGGATGTTGGGATCGCCATTGGCGCAGGCGCTGATATTGCCTTGGAGTCGAGCGACATTACCCTTATGTCCGATGATTTAGGCGCAGTGGGAAAGGCCATTTATCTCTCATCTGTTGTGATGCGTGTGATCAGGCAGAATCTTTTCTGGGCCTTTTTCTATAACCTCTTAGGTATTCCGATTGCGGCTGGAGCGCTTTACCCTTTTGGGATACTCCTCGACCCTGAGATCTGCGCCTTTGCCATGGCAATGAGTTCGGTATCTGTCTTGGCCAACTCGCTGCGCTTGAGACGAATATGGCACAAGGGTCGTAACTATTAAGGATGAATTATCCCCAAAAATCTTCCAGCTTCAGCCTTCCGTCTAAACACCTGAATAGTTACAAACCGCAAAAACACCGCATAGTACTTATTGCGGTTGGGTTTGCGGTTTTATTTTGGGTTGCTGAGTCTATTATCCATGTTGTGATATTTGGCCAGACCTCTTGGTATCGACAATTTTGTGGGAACGGATTGCATGAGATTTGGATGAGGATGGTGGTTGTCGGGCTGTTTTTTGGTTTTGGCTTATATGCGCAAAGGATTATCAACTTGCGCAGGGGAGCGGAAGAAAAACTTCAACAAGCTCATGACGAATTGGAGCAACGGGTCAAGGAGCGCACGCAAGAGTATATGAAAGCAGCCGAATCGCTTATGCATACGACTGAACAATTGTCAGTGCTTCTTGAATCCCTTCCGATTGTTCCCTATACATGTATGGCTGACAAGAATTTTGGTATAACCTACGTTGGCAGCTCTATAAAAGAAATCACCGGATATACCCCGTCCCAGTTCATGGAATCTGAGACGTTTTGGATAGATCATATTCACGCTGACGACCGGAACAGAATTATGGCAAAGTTGCTCTTATTGTTTGAATATGGAAAACAACGCAATGAGTACAGGTGGGAGGTTTCTGACGGGTCGTTTAAGTGGTTTAGCGATACAAGGAGGCTGGTTCTTTTGGCTGATGGTCAACCAAGTCACGTTGTTGGCACATGGCAGGACATAACCGAAGAAAAAAAGATCCGCCAGGAATCAGAGTATCGCCTTCAGCAGATGATAAAGGCTGATAAGCTTGCGTCATTAGGTCAGGTTGTTGCAGGCGTGGCGCATGAGATAAACAACCCTAACAGTTTTATCACTTACAATGTCCCGCTTTTAGAAGATACGTGGGGAATGCTTTGTGAAATAGTTGATGAATACAGCGCTACTCATCCGGAATGGAGACGCAAGGGGATCAGCCTTGATGAAATGCGTAACGACATGAAAGAGATCATAGAGGCGATCAAGATAGGATCAGCGCGTATTACAAAGGTGGTGGGCAATCTGAAGGATTTCGCCCGGCTGGATGAAAGCTCACAGGCCGGGCCTGTACAGGTAAATGACGTTATTGACAGGGCGCTGATTATTGTCGGGACTCAGGCGCGAAGGTTTAGTGTGCGTATTGATACAGCGCTTGCCGATAATTTACCGGAGATCCAGGGTCATTTTCAAAAGCTCGAACAGGTCATCGCAAATCTGGTAGTCAATGCCATTCAATCCTTTCCCAATAAAACAGGCGGAAGACTCAGCATAGCCACTAGATACATCGGCAGATTACAGTCTATTTTGATTGAAATGGAAGATAACGGCATAGGCATGGAGTCGGCAATTCTGGACCGGATTTTTGATCCATTATTTATCGCTCGCAGGGAATCCGGCAGCGCAAGCCTGGGGCTTTCTGTGTCATATGGATTGATACGCGAACATGGCGGAATTATAGGCGCGCTTTCCCGTCCGGGTATTGGAAACAGGTTTATTGCTTTGTTGCCGGTTGAAAAAGATATTGAGCTGAACTTGCAGCCTTCAATCCTTTGTGTGGACGATAATGAGGAATTTGTTCATAAATTAAAGGGATGCTTTGATGTTGAGGGGCTTGCCATGCTAAGTGTGGATGAACCTGTTTATGCCGTGGAGCGCTTAGCGGAAATTCCTGAAGCAGATATTGTTCTTGTAAATACCATGATGTCAGGATTTGACGGATGGGAGATAAGAAGAAGGATCAGGGAGAGATTTCCTCTTTTGACTATTATACTATATAATTCCGGTGAACAGGGTGAACTCAAGGGTAAATCTGAACTTGACATACGTCCGGATTACATATTGAAAAAACCAGTTAAAATGGAAGATATTATGCGGCTTATAAAGAGTATAACAAGGCAGAAATTATGACGAATTCGTAAAAAGTCCATTTTTTTAAAATCTCACACAAAGACACAGAGCCACGAAGTCCTTTGCGATCTTTGTGGCTTTGTGTGAGGATACAAATATGAGAATTTTGATTGTAGATGATGAAGAAGTCGCTCTCACTACCATAAGGCGGCTATTAAAGAGGCGCGGATATAAGGATGTGCAGATATGCTCTAAGAGCGTTGAGGCTCTCAGCATGATTACAGATAATGATTTTGACTTGGTGCTCCTGGACATTCTCATGCCTGAGCTGGACGGCTTAAAAGTTCTTGAGTCTGCTAAACCTAAACGCCCTTATACCGAATTCATTATCCTGACCGCAGTGCAGGATGTAGCAACTGCTGTGAGCGCTATCCGCATGGGCGCATACGACTATCTAATAAAACCAGTCGATCCAGAACGTCTTTTTTTATCCATAGAGCGCGCTTATGAACGTATAGGGTTGCTTGCAGGATTTACCAGGGGATACGCGGATGGGCATGCCATAAAAGTTTCTGATGTTTTTTCCGATATTGTTACGCAATCTTCCCGCATGAAAGAACTCCTTTCGTACACCGAGGTCATGGCGCGCAGCGGCAATCCCATATTGATTACCGGAGAATCAGGAACCGGCAAGGAATTGCTGGCCAGGGGGATTCACAGGGGCGGACCAAATCCAGACGGCCCATTTATTGCCGTTAATGTCTCCTCAGTACCTGAAATGCTTTTTGAGAGCCAGTTTTTTGGATATGCGAAAGGGGCGTTCACCGGCGCGCATAAAGATTACAAGGGGTATTTTGAACAAGCAGACGGAGGGACGCTTTTTTTAGATGAGGTAGGAGAACTCCCTCTTTATTTGCAGCCTAAACTCCTTAGAATACTTGAAGAGAAGCGGGTTACCCCTCTTGGAAAAACAATAGGAAAAGAAGTGGATGTGCGCATTGTCTCTGCCACAAACACTGATTTAAATAAGGCATGCCAGGAGGGAAAATTCAGGCTGGATTTTATGTATAGAATCGGTTCGGCCAGAGTTCACCTTCCTCCTCTCAGCGATAGAAGGGAGGATATTCCTATTCTTGTTGAGCATTTTTTAAGAAAGGCGTGTGTTCACCATGGAATGGAGATATGCCAGATGACACCTGATGCAATGGATATGCTGACAGAAAAAGACTACCCGGGGAATATACGGGAACTTGCACAGGTTGTGGAACATGCAGCGCTTGTAGCAGGGTCTTCTACTATATTGCCCCATCATTTAGGGCAGGAACGTATTGCTGAGCGTTCTTTAGTTCGAAGTAAGGTGTGCAGTCTGAAAGAGAATTCCGAGACGCATGTGGCTTATGTGCTTTCATATACAAAGGGTGATCGAAAGAGAGCCGCGCAGATACTTGGGATTACGGTTCGACAGTTGCAACGAAAACTTGCTGATATGAGAAAAAACCTCCGCTGGTCCCCCCTGATAAGCGACCTTTAGGTCGCTAATCGATGACTAATATGTCTAAGGCATTATCTTAAAGCAAATCAAATAATTAGTATTCTATTGCCCTTGTTCTGGTTTTTTATGCCTTTTTATACATGACATTTATGTCATGCTATGTCTTTTGCCCATCTTTTTTGAGAATAGCGAAAAACCTTGTAGCGGCGCGCTGTTCCAGCCGGTCTAATGATTTTTTCAGGTAGTGGTATCCTGGTTGCAAAGAAGAATGCTTAAACGCATAGGGCTATGCTTGTCTAAAGTGTGTAAGAAAGGAGGTTAAAACACAAAAAGACAACTATTGCCCAAAAACATGATGCCTTAGTGAACGGTCTAAAATTTAAGAAAAAGGAGAAGGGTAAATGAAGAAATTTGTGAGTTTGTTATGTGTGTCTTTGTTGGTTGTTTGCGGAGTGGCGGGCGTTGTGTTTGCAGATGACGCTAAGTGGGATCATACAAAATACCTTGAGCTGGCAAAGGATACAATGGCCAAGATAATCGGCGGGGATATGGATGGCGCCATCAGTCAATTGGATACATTGACTGATATTGGGGTTGCCGGCGCAAAAGAGCACATATCTGAGGCAGATACCCCGGACAATGAAAAAAAGATCATGCAAGAGGTTATTGATAACCATGAACAAATGGGGTCGATGTCGGTTGAGGATATTGAGAAGGAATGGCACGAGGGCGGACACATGAAGGCCAAAGGCGTTGAAATCAGTAGTTTTGATCATTACTCAGAGGTTATGTGTCATTATGATGCGGTTATACACCCTATTACTGCGGCAATTTGTTTAAAGGGATATAAGAAGTCGAGTGACAAAGAGATGCTGGAGCAGGCAAAGGCTGAGATTGAAGAGGTGATTCAGCATGTTGAAAAACTTTCAAAGATGGGACACTAAGCGTTAAGCAGCGACGCCCGGTCTGTCTCTGCTGGCAGGCCGGCGCCAGGGAGAGAAATCATGAAACTAGGTATTGCAAGTAAATTAATGAGCAGTTTTAGCGCGATGGCGGTGCTGGTGCTTCTTGCCGCAGGCGTTGGAATATGGATGACAGGCAAGGTCGCTGACAGCAACAAGCTGATCGTTGAAGAAAAGGCCCCATTTGCGGATGTGGCAATGGAGGCAAAGATTGCCTCTGAGAAAGGGTTGAGCGCTTGCAGGGAGTATATAATTGCAAGGGGAGGGCTGGAAGAAATAGAAGGCCGGGTTGGAGAATCAATAGAAGATTTTAAGATGTGGATCGACATGATCCGCTATGGCACTGATTCTAAGGAATTCAAGGAAAGCCCTTCAGGAAAGATGTACGTAAAGGATGAGGTATCGGTCAAGACGCCCAAGGGTACACCTGAAATGGTGGAGTTTGCCGAGAGCGCTTCAAAACGTCACGACGAGTTTGAGCAAAAGGCAAAGGAATTAATTGCAGTGCACAAAAAAAGAGTGCAGTATTTTTATAATGATGGAAAGGTGGAATATGACCTCTATTCATTCATGGTTGAAGCTGAGATGAAGCATGCAAATTGGTTCAAGAAACTGGAAGAATCTGTGGAGTACAGCGCCAAGTTTTCTGAAGAGCTTGACCCTGAGAAATGCGATCTGGGGAGGTTTTACAATAGCTACAGACGCGGCTTAGCCGATGAGCAGTTGGCAGTTATGCTCGATGAGATGCAGGAGATACACAAGAAGGTGCACCAGGAGGGCGCTAATGTGGTAAATGCGCCGGATAACGAAAAAGAGGCCAAACTAAAACGGGCGAACAGGTTTGTAAAGAAACTTAGTCCTAAGTTTGCCGAGATTCAGAAGTATGCGTTTGATACGACAAAAGTATTAAGGGATTCTGAA
>JAZDIE010000117.1:0-5251 GCA_043805295.1 Pseudomonadota bacterium | reverse complement strand
TCATCAGGGTCTTTGCCGAGAAGCCGGATCATGGGTTCTTTTCCCTGGCCGCCCCTGTCAAAAATGATATCCGGTATTTTTCCCTGCTGGGACAACGCTGCCTCGGTTCCCCATTCCAGGGTGCTTCCTTCACGTGCCTGCGTCTCATCTGGTTCAAGCGTCCGGTCAAAAGAAGAGACCTTCCAGCCGAGCCTTATTGCCCACGCAATTATATCATCAGAGAATTTGATGTTGATTGCAGCGCGCTGGATCGGGTCTTGTTGCATTACGGCAAGTATTACGGCTGCTATATGCTGGGAACCCCCAAAACAAGGGCATTCGACAGCAACGACCCGCTCTTTTACTCTCACGATACGGCCAGGAAAGGCTGCTACATCCGAAGCGGTTTCTGCATAAGGAAGGGCAAAGCCAAAGTTAATTTGCACCTCTGGCACTAGATGTGCAATACCATCTAAGGACTTAAGTCGCAGTAACCCTTTTTGGAGACTTACAAGCACATGCTGCCTTTCCTGTTCTTGTAAGTACAAGGCCGCCGGGTTGGTTGTGCCGCACCCCTTGCCCAATGGAAAGGAATGCTGTATAGCCGAGTGTATGAAATCCTTTGCCTTTGCCACTGCGTCGATTAGATTATGCCCTTGGGCAAGCAGGGTTGCGATTGCCGCAGAATAGGTGCATCCTGTTCCGTGCGTATTCTGGGTATTGATTCTTTTCTTTTCAAAAGAATAAAAATCCCTTCCGTCATATAGTATATCCAGCGCTGCTCCTTGCCGGTGCCCCCCTTTGATAAGCACATTGCGCGCGCCCAGACCGTGAATAATACGGGCAGCCTCTTTTATCTCATTGTCATTATTTTTTAGGTTTTTTTGAGAAAGCTTTTCCGCCTCAATAAGATTCGGTGTAATAACATAGGAGATAGGGATGATCTCTTTTACAAGGGCAGCGAAAGCCTCATCCATGGCAAGGGGATTTCCTTTTTGGGCCGACATAACCGGATCAACCACCAGCAACTTTTTTTCATACTTTCTAAGAGCATAAGCTACTGCCGAGATGGCTGGCGCATCAAATAGCATACCTGTCTTGACCGAATCTGCTCCTATGTCAGATAAGACAGAGTCCAACTGTTTTTCGATAAACTCAGGCCCTATAGGCTGGATGTCTTGCACACCCAAGCTGTTTTGTGCGGTGAGCGCTGTTATTACACTCATTGCATATCCGCCGAGCAGGGTTATTGTCTTGATATCTGCCTGTATTCCGGCGCCGCCGCCCGAATCTGAACCGGCTATGGTTAGTATATTTTTCATTTTATGTAACTACTTAGTGCCTGAACGGAAACCTCCCCTTTAGCTCAATCTCTGCGTCAGGCTCAGATTTTAATCCTCAAAATACTCAATGTATTCCTCTGGTTAAAACCTTCGCCTTCCTTGACCTTGAACCAAATTGAAAATTTTCGTTCAGGCACTACTTAGGTGTTTAGGCTGTAGACTATAAAACATCTCGCAAGGCGCGAATCAAACCATGATTTATCCCTAAAATAGCCCTCAGCCTATCTGCCTGAATAGTTATGATTTAAGACGCTCAGCTCTGTTTTTTGCTTTTTGATAATAGGTAGACTCTGGATATCCTTCTATAAGCTTTTCGTATTGTGTGCGAGCCTCAGTCACATCTTGCATTGTTTCATATATGCAACCGAGCCTATAGTGCGCCCAGTCTTTGAGTATCCCGCTTTTCATGTCAACCATATTTACAAAATAAGAGGACGCGGTTTTATAGTCCTTTTTAGTCTCATAGCATGACGCAATACCATATAAGATTAATGATTTCACATCAGGGTTGTTCGCAAATGATTTGAGCCCTTTTTCATATAATCCAATTGCCTTGTCATAATCCCCTTTTTTGTAGGCGTAATCACCATAGACAAGTACGGCCAATTTTCCCGCCTCTGTATTTGGATATCGCGCCAGCACCTCTTCGAAGTCCTTTGAAGGGTCGTTTTCCGTTTTAAGGGTTGCCTCTACTCCTTTATTGAAGAATACATATGCCTTTTGTTCAGTGGCAGATAGGTAATATTGCGCTCCGGTTAATATGAATCCGATCAAGATCAGACAGAATAGGGCTATGTATATTATTTTTTTATTTTCCATCAAAAACTTTAGCGCTAATGCGCCAGCGGTTGTGAACTGGTCTGGTTCCTTAAGATTTCGTTTTTTGCTATCTGATATATTGGCCATCAATGCTTCTCCTCGACAATATGTCCCTGTTTGGGTATTTTTACATTAAACTCAGCGCCTTTGCCCAACTCGCTCTTAACCGTAATCTCTCCTTTGTACTCTTTCATCAATTCAGCGCATGTATACAACCCCAAGCCTGTTCCTTCGTGTTCTCCTTTATTTTTTGGCTCGGATTTGGTTGTAAAAAAAGGATCGAACAGACGATCCATATCATAATGGGATATGCCGGAACCTGTGTCTTTGAACATTATGTAAATAGACTCGTTGTCATGGGTTGTCGAAATTGTCAATCGTTTATCGCCAGATTCCTTTTCCTTCATGGCTGAAGCCGCATTCTTTGTCAGATTATCTATTATTTGGGAAAAATCACTTGGCACCCCATATATCAATGGGAGCGAGGGATCAAGGCTCAATTCTTTTTCAATCCCGTATTTCACTATAGGATCAGAGCTTAAAAACTCCATTTCCTGCGCAATCAAATCATTAAGCTGGAGCGCCTGTTTTTCCAACACGGCGTCTTGTCTGCTTTTTGTCAGCAGACTTTTTATCAGCTCTTCGATTCTATCAACACCCTTAACTATATTGTCAAGGTTATTTGAGAGGTTGGCCATATTTCCTGTTTTAATATTTCCAGCGGCAAGGCTTGCGCTTGCGCTGATTATCATAATCGGCCCCTGCAAGTTGTGGACAATCCCTTGTACCATGCGGCCTATTATTGCGTCCCGCTCTCTTTTCACCAGATCCTGTGTTCTTTTTTCCACAAGCTTTTCAAGGTTCTTGTTAAGGGTTATTGTTTCATCTAAAGAGGTTTTAAGCCGCAGAAGTATTCGCACCCTCGCCCTTAGCTCTTCAGGATCGTAAGGCTTAGTGATGTAATCGTCTGCCTGAACCTCATACCCCTTCATTCTATCCGCAAGGTTTGGCCGGGCTGAGACCAGCATTACCATAGCGCTTGCCGTAGCCGGGTCTGTTTTTATTCGACGGCATACCTCATAACCGTTTATGCCGGGCATCATAATGTCCAAAAGCACGATATCCGGCTTAAACTCAGGGATACAAGCTAGCGCCTCTCGTCCGTCCAAGGCAACCTCAAGCTCGCAATCAAAGTCCATAAAAATGCGCCTCAGCGCCTTGACCGCATTTTTTTCATCGTCTACTGCCAGGATTCGATTCATATTCAGCCCCTTTCAAAATATAGGTTCTATCGGTAGCCCCACGGTCACAGTGGTTCCTATGCCTTCTTCGCTTGTCACTGATATTTTACCTCCATGCGCTTTAATAATGTCATAGGCAATAGACATGCCGAGGCCCGTCCCCTGACCGACAGGCTTGGTTGTAAAGAACGGGTCAAATATCTTGTCGAGATGTTTGTCTGATATCCCTTTGCCGTTATCAGCAACAGATACTTCCACAAACTTATCGGCAGCCCTTCTTCCTTCTTCCAGATACCTGGTCGAAATATCTATAATACCTTTGTTGTCTATTGCCTGCGCTGCGTTTACCAGGATATTCATGAATACCTGACTGATCTTTTCAGAAAAACACCTTACCTGTGGAATATCTTTATACGACTTGTGAATATCCGCTTTATCCCTAATATCATTCCATGTCATCCTGATACTATTGTCCATCAGCTCATTTAATGAAACATATTTCAAGTCCGTCTGGTCGCTTCTGGCATATCCTTTAAGATCCATTATAATGTTTTTAACGCGAGAAGCCCCCTCCAGGGACTCGTTTGAAAGATCAATAATATCTTCAAGTATAAAATCTATTTTTTCCTCTTTTTTAAAACACCGCAAGATATCCATTGCCTCTTTTAGTTTTCCGAAATTTCCTTGTGCGACATGCGTTTCCAGCTCTTGATGTCGGGTGAGAAGCTCAACGATTTTGGCGCTATACTTTTTTATTGCAGACAGGTTGTTGATTATAAAAGAAATAGGATTGTTTATCTCATGGGCTGCGCTCGCAGCAAGCATGCCAAGGGATGCCATGGTCTGATCCTTGGCACGCCTCTCAAGCTCAAGCCCCATCTCGTTTAATCGTTGCCTGGCGTCGCAAACCTCCTTGACTAGAAATCGTTGCGCTTGTGCCAAACCTGCCAGAGATATTAACATGCCCACATATTGCTTGAGTTCATTTGTAGACACACCCTTTTTTATAAAAAAGACATTCTGGTTTTCACAGGCCATTGGCGGTTCATCTGTCATTACCCCAACATAAAGCCCTGAATCAGCCTTTTGCATGCGCTGCGCTATATCTACGCCGACACCTTGATTTTCAGGTGCGTCGATTAAGACTAAGTCTAAAGACAGACCCTCTTGTAAGCTGCGCTCAACAATTTGGAGCGCTTTTGTGACAGAGGTTGCTTTTATTACTTTACACCCATCTTTTTGTTGACCTGGCAAACAAAGAATTTCACTAAGGGCAGGCAGATAGAAGCCTTCCAGGTCATTAGGCCTTGCAAGTATGAGAAGTTTAATATTTAAGTCCATTGCCTATTGTCAATCATTAACGTCAAAGTGTCAATGGAGTGTCAAGCAAAAAGTCCATCCTGTCTGCGTGCCCATTAAAAGAGGATTTCTTAAAAACTTTGCAGGCAACTGAAAGGCAAGGAGGCACGGATGATTCTTTCACGTAGGGGCACAGCCATTTCCAGTTGCCCTCTTGGCCTGTTGAGTGAAAGGCATTGTGGCCTGAAGTGAAAGAATCATCCGTGCCTCCTTGCCGTGCTGTCTGATAGCGTTTAGGGTTATTGAGAAGTTCTGTTTTTTATAAAAGAGGTTGCTGCGGTTATGTTAAACAGCCAGGGATTTGATTTATGATGATCAAGACCCGCTCCGCATCAACATACGGGAGCCGGTATCTTATAAGCTTTAATGGTTTAAGCCCTGTTTCCGTAAGCCATGGCAGCAGGTCTGATAATTCTTTTTCTCCGGCTGGTCCCTTGTATGCGACCAGCCAGCCGAGAGTTTGAGCAAACGGCTTGCTGTAGTTCACAAAATCCTTAAGCGACCCTACGG
>JAZDIE010000116.1:0-7318 GCA_043805295.1 Pseudomonadota bacterium | reverse complement strand
TAGAAGTTCTTCATAAAGCTCAGCAATCTCCTCACAAAGTAGTTCCATGGCTTCAGATTCAGTATCTGCATAAGCAAAGGCTTCAATATCTTCGAAGCTTGCAATAACCTTTTCGCCTTCCACTTCTAAGGTAATATGTATTGGATATTTAAGAAAATACTTCGTATGCTTTAAGGAATTAAGCGCAACAATTCTATGGCATGCGTCAACAGAATGAAGGATTTGCTTGGTCAGATCGTTGTATTGCTCACAAGTCAGAATTGCTTGTTGCATAGTGCGCTCCTCTTATTAATCGGGGGAATGGGGGGACAACCTTTGCCTATCTTTCCACGACTAAGGATTGTCACCCTTACCAATCAATGTGAGAAAGAACCATAATCTAAAACCTCTTTTTTCAAATCTTCAGGAAGTTCTTCTGTTTTTAGTTCGATTGCCTTTTCAGCCATTATTTTAACCTTCTTTTTTAACTTGATAGTATAGGAATTTCCATTTTAAATAACTTTAGGCACTTTAAACTTTAGCTCACTTTAGGCATTTAACTTGATCTTGCCGTTGTTGGGGTAGGGGTTCAAAATTTTGAACCCCTACAATGATCACCAGAACATCTCGATATCCAAGACCAAAGGAAGATCGCCTACACGCAAAAGCCTAACCGGACAATGCTGTCAGAGAGTACACATTAATTCGTTGTCTAAAAAGCTTGAGCCATTATACCAGAGTTTGGCCTGACTTGTTACTGCCATAAGAACGATATCAGATCAACTGGCTAACCGGCGAACACGTAAACCCTATCCTGTTATTAGAGGTTATAAAGCCTGTGTCGCGGCAAAAGCTGAAAATCGTATGCAAAAGCCTTGTATTGACCTCTAGCCATGCAAAACCGTTTTTGTTCAAAATAGCCATGGCCTGCGTGTTATCATAGCATACCCCATCATGGTTGAAATAGGGGAGATAGGGTTCCAATACACGCCCACGACAACCTTTTAACGAGTCCATATTAAATTTTGATATAGGAATTCTCTCCGGGTCAGGATACTCGAAAAATCTGCTTGCGGTTTTAAAGATAAAGTCTCCTGTCGCCTTGTGCGTGTTGGTTATATGAAATGTCCGGTTGCATGGCTGGCCTTTGGTATGGATACGATAGATTGCATCTGCCGTGGAATCTACAGGAATAAGATTATATTCTATATTGCCGTCCATCGGCACACTGGAGAATATCCCCAGCGAAAAGATGTGAAGCGGCTGGTATATGACCCTGAAGTTGATTGCGTATCCATCCCTCGAGTCTCCTATAATAATGCTTGGCCTGAATATGTTTACGTTCAGCCCTTTGCCTTGATATTGATGAACAAGCTGTTCTGCCTCAAATTTTGTCTGTTCATAGGTATTTTTAAAGTCCTGGCCTACATCCAACTGGTCTTCGCGGAATACGCCGCGATATGTTCCTGAGACAGCGATGGTGCTTATATGGTTTGCGGATTCAAAGAGCGGATTATTCTTTTGGCAGCAAAGGGCGAAATTTAATATATACCTTACAGCGTCTACATTGGCAGGCTTGATTTTTTCGTAAGGAACATCAAATTTAGCGATGGCTGCGCTATGAAATATAGCAGTGACTTTTCGGGACAATTGATCGGTTGTTTCCTCTGCCAGACCAAAACACGGCCTGCTGAC
The DNA here is from genome assembly GCA_043805295.1 of Pseudomonadota bacterium. Taxonomy (GTDB): domain Bacteria; phylum Desulfobacterota; class Desulfobacteria; order Desulfobacterales. The sequence goes on along the minus strand of JAZDIE010000116.1, from coordinate 5,644 downwards.
ATCTCCTTCAATTACTTCAATTCTTTTCTTGACCTCTTCATATTCCAAGTTGTTCTTGCGTTTCAGTAGTAATTGTTCAAGCCGCTTCTGGCCTGAAAGACCTTGTTGGGGTCTTATAAGCGCAATTATTTTTGTGTCTTTATCCTGGAGAAATCGGTCCAGCAGATAATATCCGAGAAATCCGGTTGCGCCGGTAATAAGAATGGTTTGGTTTGGCATTATACCCTTACGTATTCTTCAATTAAATCTATAATATCACCTACTGTGGCTATCTCAAGCACCCTTTCCGCGTCTATCTCTATATTATAAATAGTCTCCAGCGCGGCCATAGCTTCCATAGCCATGAGCGAGTCAACCCCCAGGTCGTCACGGATTCTGGTCTCTTCGGTAAAGGAGTCTTCCTTTGTTCGAGCTATCTTTGATAATACCTGCTTGATATTTTTTATATGCTCTGCCCGTTGTTCTTTTTTTCTTATTATAATCCCCTGGACATACGAGGCAAAAAAATCCTTGTCCGGCTTAGTCATGTCCACAAAGCGCAGCCCCAGGCTGTACTTTGTTTTTATGGAAAGCCCTTTCAGATTGTATATCCATGCGATATCCGCTGTTGCATTAATATCAGATTCCTTTTCCGCGACTCTAATGTTAAGATTCAGCCTGCTTTTTTTTTGCGCAAGCTGCCGGGCAATCTCTGAATCATTGATAATAGCATTGCATGAAACCCCGCCTGTCGCTATGTCGTTAGTTTCTCCTTTATAGCTTGGCAACGGCAAAATATCTGTGGCGTTTCCTTCAATAAGAGTTAACCCTACAGGCATGTTTTTTACAATTCTTTCATGTTGGCGTTTCTCAAGAAGAGTTTTTTCGTCTAAATCTAAGGCATTTTCTTGTAGCATAATAGCACCTCCCAAAGTGGTTCACTAAAGCGGTTCTCTATCGTTTCGCTTATTTTTTGTTAGCAACACTAATGCCATTATGCCAGGCCACATGATTTTATATGTGTTTTTCAATAGTTAAGTAGTTTGCACTAAAATGTGATATTAAGGTTGTGAATATAACTTCCACAGAAACACCCGCTGTTTTGCAGGCTAGAGTGGAACCGCATTGCAATCAAATTTGTAGGGGCAATCCCTAAATCAATTCTTGCCATTGGTGGTTATCTTTTTACAAATCCATCAAAATTTACAGCTTGCGGATACTGCCACAACATAAACCTCTGTGCCATATTCACCGGCAGGTGTGCCTGCAGCTTTTGTATCAGCCGTGATTTGCCGGTCTTCATAGATTTCGTAGTAATAGCTTGCCCCTACCTCAAAAGCGTCCAAATCCTTGTTTACGCCAAAGGCAAAGACATTTTTGTCCATCCCCATTACAATAGGTTCAAACCAATCGCTCGGCACAGGATTTTCCTCTTTGGAATACCCCGCAAGAAGGGTCAGGGTTTCATCAATATTGAATTTTCCTCCAAGGTTGTACGCAATCGTATCGCGCCAGTGTTTTTCAATGACCATGCTATTGTTTCCTGCTATAGGCTGGTCAAAGACAAACTCGTTTTGTTCTACGGCTGACCACCCCTCCCATCTCAAACCTAATTCAATGGCGAGCCTGTCTATTCCTTGAAAGCATACGCCTGCGGACGCCTGCGGCGGCAGAATGAACTCACATGTGGTATTAGTCTCCGGAGGAATGGCTGCTTCCAGTAAGGGTTGAAGTATAGCCGGAGTGCTGTCAGGCAGACTATTTGTGGTTTTGCCGTCCAGTTCCAGGTTGATCTGGCTTCTGTAGGATAACCCGAACGACCAATCTTCTACTGGCAGGCAGGCAAGGCCGATATTATAGCCATGCCCGTCGCCATCGCCTTCAATCCTGGTTTCTCCGTCTTCAGTGATGCCATAGGCGGCAAGGGGAATATTCTGTTCAAACGTTGCTTCTCCCAGCATTTGATCAACACCGGCTGAGATAGCAAGGGTATCGGTCACCTTGATTGATATGTTCGGGTTTATCACACAGGTTGACACCTCGCCGTTAGTGGCGCTGTATCTTCCCTCCCAATCCTTTCCCCAGTCTGTTCCAAGGCCAAACGGCGTGAAAACGCCTAGCCCGACGGTTATCTTTTCATCAAGCCGGTGGGTTGCAAAAAGGTTGGGAATAAAAAAGTTTTGTTTTTCCGCTTCCGCGCTTCTGCTGGTTTGGGAACTCTGAAAGCTTGAAACAGGCCCTATATAGGTGACGCCGGCCTGAAACTGTGTCCCTTCAAGATATGATATCAGGGCAGGGTTGTAATAGTTGGAGGCAGGGCCTTCTGTGTGTGCGATTGCATTGGTGGACAAGGCTGTTTCTTTTGTGCCCTGTAATTGTATGGCAAAGGCGGCGCTAAATGCATCTGATGAAAAAATACCGATCCCAATAGTCAGCCATAGAAACATTATTGCAAAAAAACCAAGGTTACCTTTTGTTTTCATTATGCGCACATCCTCCTTTTATCTAAAACGTTATTGTAAGAGTATAATAACAACGTTTTAAAAAAGTCCAGACCTAGGATGTTTTAATAGCCTCTACCATGCGGACAATGTTGACTGTCTGTTTTACATCATGAACCCGTACGATTTTTGCGCCGTTCATAACAGCAATGGCTGTGACTGCCATTGTGCCTGTGTCCCGCTGTGATGGAGTTTTTTCGCCCAACACCTCGCCTATAAAAGACTTGCGTGACGCCCCGATCAGGATTGGACAACCGAGAGCTTGCAGCCGTTCCAATTCCTTGATGATTATCAGGTTGTGCGCTATGGTTTTGCCGAATCCGATTCCTGGATCAACTATGATATTTTCTTTTCTGATGCCGGTTTTTATTGCCAGATTGATAGAGTCAGACAAAAAGCAGAGTATCTCTTTTACAACATCCGCGCAGTAGATGGGGTTTACCTGCATGGTTTTTGGAGTTCCCTGCATGTGCATGAGAACCACCGGGATATCCGCCTGAGCCACAACATTTCCAAGCTGGGAATCAAGCCTGAGGCTTCCGATATCGTTTACCATCCCTGCTCCGGAGGCTATTGCTTGAGCAGCCACCTCAGCGCGAAATGTGTCAACAGATATAGTGGCAGACACCCTTTGCGAGAGTTTTTTTATCACAGGTATAACCCTGTTGAGTTCTTCAACTTGAGAAACCGGCTCTGAAAATGGCCGCGTAGACACTCCACCTACATCTATAATGTCCGCGCCATCTGCCGCAAGTGATTCACCGTGCGCTACGGCCTTGTCGTAATCAAGGTATAGCCCTCCGTCTGAAAAAGAATCAGGGGTGACGTTTAATATCCCCATTACAAGCGTCTTGCTCGTTAAGAGCAATTTGTTTACCATGAAAATACTATTTACTCTCACAAAGGCACAGAGATCACTAAAATTTTATTTGATTTTTGCTTTGTGTCTCTGTGAGAGACATTTATTTTTTATCTTTGTTAGCCATAACAGTCCCTGCCGAAGTGCTATTTATAATCTTGTCTATGGCATCTGTCTGTAAAGTTTCGTGTTCAAGCAACTCTTTTGCCAGTGCATGGAGCGCATCGTTATGGTCTGAAAGTATCCTCTTGGCTGTATCATGTGCCTGGCTCACCAGATCCCTGACCTCTTTGTCGATTTCAACAGCGGTATTTTCGCTGTAGTCCCTATGTTGCGCAACCTCTCTTCCTAAAAAGATCAATTCCTCTTTTTTGCCAAAGGTTAACGGTCCAAGTGAGTTGCTCATACCCCACTCACAAACCATTTTTCTCGCCATAGTGGTCGCCCTCTCAATGTCATTCCCTGCGCCTGTGGTTATGTCGCCCAACACCAACTCCTCAGCAGACCGGCCTCCCATGAGCACAGCCAATCCGTTTATGAGATAGTTGCGAGGATATGTATGCTTTTCGTCAATTGGAAGCTGTTGTGTCAGGCCAAGCGCCCTGCCGCGGGGGATAATGGTGACCTTATGGATAGGATCGGTATTTGGAAGCATTCTTGCCACAAGCGTGTGGCCTGCCTCATGGTAGGCCGTATTTCTTTTTTCGTCCTCACTGATGATCATGCTTTTGCGCGCAGCTCCCATCATGACCTTGTCCTTGGCCTCCTCAAAGTCAGCCATATCAAGATGTTCTTTGTTTTGCCGGGCTGCAAGGAGCGCGGATTCGTTTACCAAATTTTCAAGGTCTGCGCCGGAAAACCCGGGTGTTCCGCGGGCAATGACCGCAAGATTAACGTCGCTTGCAATCGGGGTCTTTCTTGAATGCACCTTGAGTATCCCCTCCCTCCCTTTTACGTCAGGCACAGGGACTATAATCTGGCGGTCGAACCGGCCAGGCCTCAGCAAGGCAGGGTCGAGTATATCAGGCCGGTTTGTGGCGGCTATTAGTATAACGCCTTCGTTTGATTCAAACCCGTCCATCTCAACCAATAACTGGTTCAATGTTTGTTCGCGCTCGTCGTGGCCGCCCCCTAATCCTGCCCCGCGATGCCTCCCTACCGCATCTATTTCATCGATAAATATCAGGCACGGCGCGTTTTTTTTCCCCTGGACAAAAAGATCCCGCACACGCGAAGCGCCTACGCCCACAAACATCTCAACAAAGTCCGAGCCGCTGATGCTGAAAAACGGGACGCCAGCCTCTCCGGCTATTGCACGCGCAAGAAGCGTCTTTCCTGTTCCGGGCGACCCCATCAGGAGCACCCCCTTTGGTATCCTGCCGCCGAGCCGGGTGAACTTTTTCGGATTTTTCAGGAACTCAACCACCTCTTCCAGTTCTGTCTTTGCCTCTTCTATACCAGCCACATCCTCGAAAGTAATTTTTTTTGTTTTATCGGATAATAACTGCGCCCTGCTCTTTCCGAAAGACATGGCCTTGCCGCCGCCAGCCTGCATTTGACGCATGAAAAAAAGCCATACTGCAATAAGCAAGAGCATCGGGAACCAGGAAATCAGCAACTGGTACCACCACGGCGACTCTTCATTCGGACGCACTTCAATCGATACGTTATATTTTTTCAGCAGCTTAATAAGATCCACATCATCTGGAGCATATGTCTTAAACCGCTCATTGTTCATTTGTGCGCCGCTTATTTTAGACCCTTCTATAAGAACTCCGCTAATTTCTCCCCGCTCTACAGCAGCGATAAACTTGCTGTAATTGATCGATACCTCGTTTGCCTTCGGCCCATGAAAGAGCTGAAAAAGCACGATCACCATCAGCATTATCACTAACCAAAGCGCAAAATTTTTGTATGCCTGATTCAAATCAAAAAATCCTCCTTACTGATTTTAAACAAATCAGGTGAATAGGCTGAAGACTGAAGGCTATCCCCCTGGTTAATTTTAACGGAAACACTTTATTACTATGAAATACTATCTATTGCAATGCGTTTCCCATATCGTAATCGTTTAAGGTAGATAGAAGGCTGATAGGCTGAAGGCTGAAGGTTTTTAAGGATAATTCATCCCTGATTGAACCAAGGGTCGCAGAAACAGAAAAGGTTTTGCATGGCCTTCGGTCTTCAGCCTTCAGTCTATCTACCTGAATATTTACCCCATATCAACTCCAGCCACACAACCTTTTTAGTATTGGATTTAATCTTTACCAAATCGCTCAGGCGATATCCTCCTATCCATATTATT
>JAZDIE010000115.1:0-5500 GCA_043805295.1 Pseudomonadota bacterium | reverse complement strand
CCTTGCATTCTGTCCTGTCTCAGCCGCTCTTTTTTTTGGAAGCCTGATTCCTCTTTCAATAAAATATGAGTCTGCTTTTATAATCCCATTGCTTTATGGGGTGGGAACAGCAATGCCTGTAATTGTCTTTGCATTCCTCATGGCCTTTGGCGCTCAGTGGATCGCCAGGGCATTCGGGAAAATGGCCATTATTGATAAGTGGGCGAGGCGAATTACAGGGGCTTTGTTTCTGGCTGTAGGGGTTTATTTTAGTCTGGTCTATATGTTTGGTCTTTAGAGAATATAGAACAGTTGCCTTATATGTCTTGAGATACAGGCAGGCAGGAAACGCCATGAAAGATAAAAGCAAATATCCAACAAAAGATCAACCCAAAAAAATTATTTGGATAGGAATCGCGGCGGCGGCGTTTTCATGGGTATTTGAATCCGCCATCCATACCTTTGCGCTTAATCAAAGGGGTTTTCTGGAACATTTGTTTTTTCCGGGATTCCACGAGGCGTGGATGCGCATGGCAATAGCCGGAGTGTTTGTGACGTTCAGCTTTTATGCTCAGCGACTTATAACAGAACGTATAAGGGCGGCTAAGATGTCCGAGCTTTGTTCAGATGAGCTTGAACAGATATTCCAGACAGCAGGGGATGGGATGCGCGTTATTGGAAAAGACTTCACGATCCTTCGCATGAGCGAGCCGCTTTCCCGGCTGACAGGAGTGGATGTAAAGAACGCGATTGGCAGAAAATGTTATGACGCATTCAGAGGGGATTTCTGCAATACCCCCCAATGCTGCATGGCAAGGATTCTCGCTGGCGAAGAACGGCTTGAATGCGAGGCTCAGAAGGATAAAAAGGACGGGACAAAGCTCCACTGCGCCATTACGGCGACAACCTTGCGGGATTGTGAAGGAAAACTTGTCGGCATTGTCGAGAATTTCAAGGACATCACTAGACTCAAGCAGGCGGAAGAAAAATGCCGAAGTTCAGAGCAAGAGCTTTCTGTGATCTTTAATACAGTGGCGAATCCGATTCTTTCAATCCTGCCAAACGGGATTATAGAAAACTGTAACAAAAGCGTAATCCCCATCCTTGGATATAACAAAGAGGATCTCATAGGCATGTCATTGGAAAGATTGCTCAGGCTGCCTGACAGCAAAGAGCAGTCGGAAGTCGTCAGGCGCATATTGTCTGAGGTCTCTTTGCGGGGCATGGAATGTAAGATGGCAAAAAAAGACGGGACCCTAATTGATGTAAAAATCGACGCAGCCAAGGTTACAGGCGGATGGTGTGACTGCATAATCTGCCTGATTGAAGATATCACAATCAGCAAGCGCATTGAGGAAGAGCTGCTGAATGTCCGCAAGCTTGAATCCATTGCAACGCTTGCTGGAGGGATTGCCCACGATTTCAACAACGCGCTTACAGCGATTATGGGCGGCATTGAACTCGTGAAAATTATGATCCCTTCTGAGAAAAAGGCGTTAAGCATTCTTGAAAAAACGGACGGCGCGCTTGCCCGCGCCAAGGCGCTGGCAGCCCAGTTGCTTACCTTCTCAAGTGGGGGACATCCGGTCACACAAACGACATCAATAGCGAGCCTATTGACTGAGACAGCGCAGCTTGCGCTGAGAGGGTTTTCTCTGGGTTGCGAGCATTCCATCTCTGAGGATCTTTGGTCTGTTGATATTGACATAGGCCAGATGCGCCAGGTCATTACCGATCTTCTCCTGAATGCTCGCGATGCAATGCCTTCAGGAGGGATCGTCAGGATTTGCGCTGAAAACCTTATGACAGACGAGGATGATAAGTACGGGTTTTCACTAAAAGGGAAAAGATATATAAAGATATCCATAACCGACCATGGGGCGGGCATTGCCCCTGAGCATATCAAAAAAATATTTGATCCGTTCTTCAGCACCAGGCAACAAAAATCAGGACTTGGCCTTGCGACTGCTTATTCCATAATCAAAAAACACAAAGGATATATCACCCTGGAATCAGAGCCTGACTCAGGGACTACTTTTTATATATATCTACCCGCGTCAGAAAAAGAGCCTTTGCAAGCAGCGCGACCAGAACTGAAAAAAAGCGACATCAAAGGGAAAAAACATATCCTGCTAATGGATGACGAGGAGATTGTGCGGGATGTGGCAGGCGAGATGCTTCTTCATCTTGGGCATATAGTGGAGTTTGCAAAAGAAGGCAGCGAGGCTGTGGAGCTATATAAAACAGCCAAAGAATCAGGATACCCTTTTGATTTGGTCATCATGGACTTGACGGTAAAAAATGGGATGGACGGCAAAGAAGCCATGAAAAAGATCATTGAAATAGACCCAAATGCCAAGGCTATTGTCTCAAGCGGCTACTCCAATGATCCTATAATGGCAGAACACAAAAAATACGGCTTTTCCGCGGTTATCCCAAAACCATACACAATAAATCAATTGCAGGAAGCCTTGGAACGGATTTGAAAACCCAAAAAAACAACCAAACAGCAGAAGACTTCATAGCAAAGGAACAAGCCATGAAATGTGAATGCAGTGATAAGCAAGACATCCTAAGCGTAGTGAGCCAGACATACGGCAAAATCGCAAAACAAGAGGGATCGTGCTGCGATTCGCCTTTGTCATGTTGCGGAGGGATATCCTCTGCTCATGACATTGCCACAGCCATTGGCTATAGCAGCAAAGAGCTGGAAGATCTTCCGAATGGGGCTAATATGGGGCTTTCCTGCGGCAATCCCACAGCGATTGCGTCACTCAAGACCGGAGAAATAGTGCTCGACCTTGGCGCAGGAGGCGGTTTTGACGTATTCATCGCTGCTGAAAAAGTAGGCCCATCAGGACATGTCATTGGTGTGGATATGACCCCCGACATGGTGGCAAAAGCACGACGGAATATAGAATCGTTTAAGAAAACAACTGGTCAAAATAATGTCGAGTTTCGCCTGGGCGAGATTGAGCATTTGCCAGTGGCCGACGCCTGTGTGGACGTGGTAATTTCTAACTGTGTCATTAATCTGTCTCCAGACAAGCCCCAAGTTTGGCAAGAGATCGCGCGGGCGCTTAAGCCAGGAGGGCGGGTATCGGTTTCGGATATTGCGCTGCTACGCCCTCTCCCAAAAGAGATCCGTGAATCCGTCAATGCGCTTGTCGGCTGTATCGCAGGGGCAGCGCTCATAGATGAGACACGAGAGATGATCCGGGCTGAGGGTTTGGTTGAAGAAAAATTTGAGACTAAAACCAATTATATAGACCAGATGATCGACTTGTCTGATCCCAGATTCAGTAAAATCGCCTCAAGCCTTCCAGCCGGAACAAGACTGAGCGATTATGCTGTGAGCATAGCCATTACAGCCAGAAAGCCAGCGCTGTATCAAGAGAGCGTATAGACATGAAGGCTGGTATTATAATAGGAATAACATCTTAGTAACAGGAGACGCAGGCACAATACTAAGCGGAAGCCTGTTCTTTGTGGACTGCCCAAGTTGTTTAAGCTTTGCCACATGATTGGCATTCAGGATAACTCCGACTGGAAGCAATGCTTGAGCCGGATTTTTAGGGGACAATAGCGGTAAAACAAACACATCCAGAGGGTTAAGCTGCAATGCTGGTTTCTCAGTGGCAGCGGCTGAAAATTCAGCCGCGTAGGTTGGGTTGAGGAACGAAACCCAACCACAAGGATTCATGCGACTTGCATAGCGGTCTCATTGGAGTGAATGCCTGAATTAGTATGATTTCGTTGGGTTTCGTTCCTCAACCCAACCTACACAACTGACGCGCGTTTTTTTGAATATCCTTATTAATTCAGATGGATATATATTGATTCTGATTACATCACATGCTGGTTTGGTTTTTTGGGGGGAATTTGCAGTGCTGATGCTCAAATGGTGGAGGGAGGAGACTGGAAAATTTGCGACAGAACCGGAAAATGTGAACTTATCTCCATTGGCAAGGCAAAAAGGTGGTTTGTTTATGCATTATAAACAAACCACCTTTTTTTTAAGGCTCAATGCTAACATCATCAATCCAGCCCTTATCCGAGCCTCTGCTTATAGAATGATCCTTATAGTATCTCCACTTGATTATATCTCCAGTATCGACATGATATGTCTGCAACTGCCAGTCTACATTTCCGGAGATCCTATTTGATTGTCGTACTCCATTGATGTAAAACTCAAGGAAGTCATAACTGCTCTCGCTGCTTACCTTCCAATAGAAGGTCAATGTACCTGAAATCTCAACACTGCATTGGATAACAGACTCTTGGTTGTTAGCTATAGCCCCGCTGCTGGCGCTATGAATTCCTGAGTGCGCGGTATCAGTGGTTGAACCCCAGCCTGCTTGTCCACTTGTTGTCCATGAATCGATATTGCCATTTTCAAAGTCATCGTAGTAACCTGCAGGGTTGTCAGGGGTAAAGACAATATTGTCAATCCAGCCCTTGTCTGAGCCATGTGTTTTGGAGTCATTTTTTCGATATCTCCACTGGAATACATCTTGGGCATTAACATGATGGGTTTGGAACCGCCAGTCGACATTCCCTGATATATTATATGATTCCCGTACGCTGGAATCGGGATTAAGAATAGCAAACTCAAGATAGCCACCTGAATACTCATTGCTTACTTTCCAGTAAAAGGTCAATGTGCCTGCGGTTGCAATTGTGCGTTGGATAACAGAATGCTTATTATTAGCTACATTCCCGCTGCCGGCGCTATGAGTTCCTGCGTATGCGGCATCTGTGGCTATAGCCCAATCTGCCTGCCCACCTGTTCTCCATGGAGTGTCGATGGCGCTATTTTCAAAATCTTCAGACCAAGCAGACAAAGAACCTGTGGAAGCGCTACTATATGGATCAGTAACATCAGATGAATCACCTGGGGTAAAAACAATGTCGTCAATCCAGCCCTTATCCGAGCCACGGGTTATGGCGCCATCTTTGTAGTATCTCCACTGAATTATATCACCCTCATAGACATGATGCGTTTGTAACTGCCAGTCGACATTCCCGGATATACTATATGATTCCCGCACACTGGAGTCTGGATTAAGAATATCAAACTCAAGATAGTCATAGTTCTGCTCACTGCTTACCTTCCAATAGAATGTCAATGTGCCTGCGGTTTCAACTGTGTGTTGAATGATAGACTCCTCATTATCGGCAACCTCTCCACTGTAGATGCTATAATTACCTGAGTCACGATGTATAACCGAATCTATAGCCCAATCTGCTTGCCCATCTGTTCTAAATGTGTGGTCGATATTGCCGCTTTCAAAATTCTCGGACCAACCTTCCGGAGCAGTGCCAGATGTATCATAGGGGGTAATATAAACATCATCAATCCAGCCCTTATCCGAGCCATGTGTTACGGCGCCATCTTTGTAGTATCTCCACTGGATTATATCGCCTTGATTGACATGAAGTTTTTTTAACTGCCAGTCGACGTTGCCGGATATACTATATAATTCCCGTACGCTGGAGTCTGGATTAAGAATATCAAGCT
>JAZDIE010000114.1:0-2382 GCA_043805295.1 Pseudomonadota bacterium | reverse complement strand
GCATAGTGAATTCTTCGGCACTGCCGATGAATATACTGCTTCGGGCCAGTTGTTACCAGAAACAGAGAATAAAAATCCCTTTATTTAATCAGTGAAACCGGTGCTAATCTCATCAAGATCTTAAACTGGAGCAGGGACCCTTTACTCACCAGCGCCAATGTGATCACTGTCTTGATGGCTGAAAATTTAGCTGATTTGCACGAATCTGTGATGAATAACCCTTTCAGTGCCAAAATCAGGATCAGACTTCCAGTTCAGGCTGAAATTGAAGTCTTTTTAAAGGGATTGCTTCAGGAAGAGCCGGGTTTATTAAAGGAATGCGAAGTTGATCCCGCAGTCCTTGCCTCAAAACTGGTGGGCTTAAGCCGGGTTAATATCAAGAACATGGTCTTTTATGCCTTCCATAACCAAAAACCTATTACTTTAAAGTATGTATCCCAGGTGAAAAAGGAGATTATCGAAAAAGAAGCCTTCGGAAGACTGGATTTTATTGAATCGAAAAAAAGCCTGAATGATGTGGCAGGACATGAAGCAGCAAAACAATGGCTGAGGGAGGATGCCCAATTGATCAAACAAGGGGCTGCGGCGGCCTTACCAATGGGGTATTTAATCACCGGTCGTATCGGTACAGGCAAGACCTATCTGGTGGAGTGTTTTGCCGGTGAGTGCGGGATTCCTGTTGTGGCTATAAGAAATTTTCGGGAAAAATGGGTGGGCGTCACGGAAGGAAATCTGGAAAAGATCTTTCAGATTCTTCACGCCCTTGAACAAGTGGTGGTTTTTGTTGATGAAGCGGATCAACTCACTGGCCGGCGCGGTGGGGGAGAAGGAGATGCGGGATTATCAGGACGTATTTACGGAATGTTGGCCAAAGAGATGGCTAATACCGAGAACCGGGGGAAAATCCTCTGGATCTTTGCTACCAGCCGTCCTGATTTGCTGGAAGTGGATCTGAAACGCCAGGGACGTCTCGATGTTCATATTCCGCTCTTCCCGCCGGAAACCCCTGAAGAAGTCAGTGCTCTTTTTCTGGCCATGGCCAAAAAAGTAGGGCTTCCTTTAAAGGCGGAAGATTTGCCGGAGTTAAAATTTCATGAACCGGTGAGCGGGAATGAATTAGAAGGAATATTAATCCGCGCCTTGCGGGAATATAAACTCCGTCAAGGACAGGCAGGTGGGGATCTGGCAACTATATTACAAAATGTCATCCAGGAATTCCGTCCTTCAGCCCACCAGTTGCAATTGGAATATATGGACCTTTTAGCGGTGAAGGAATGTACTGACCAGCGCTTTTTACCAAAACGGTTTCTGGAGATGGATCCATCAGAAATCGATTCGCGACTGGAGGAATTAAAAGGTATTCTTTTGATTGGCGGCTAACCTCCAAACCACATAACAATCTGTTCCCGCAATCCAGGCCATTTTTGGGGTGGGCAAGTGTCAGTGCCCTATTTCTGAGCAACTGCGATGAGTCGCCGACTAGATCGCTTATCATATCCTAAAAACTTGAAATCACCAAAGTATTCCACTTTTTTGAATCCAGTTTCGGATAGCAATCTGTCCCAATCATCTTTTAACCGGATCGCCAGATTTACAGATGCTGTGTAAAAACCACACCTTTCCTCAGTATGAATGAAATCAAATATGTTGACCTTCATTACGTTTTTGGAATATTACGGAGTTCTTCTTCATCGAGGACTTCATTAATCGCACTGGTAAGACACACCACAGCATCAAATTGTGCCGTGTAGTTATTTTCTAATTGGCAAAAGTCCACGTTTTTAAGGGGTATCTCAAGACCAGCCTCAGCCAGATTCTTCCTCGCCTGAGAGAGCATAGCATTGGACAGATCAGATCCAACCACATTACAGCCAAACGAGTGAAACATTATCAGGTCAATGCCGGTTCCGCATGCACAGTCGAGCACATCGGAGACTCTGTGGTTTTGAAAGAGCTGCATGAAGAATTCTTCGCGTTCCGGGTCTTTTTGAATCATCCAGTTGTAACGTTCAGCAAAACTCTCGTAAGGGTCGCCCGCCATTCCTGTCCTTATCTTTATTCTTTTCCTTTCTTTCTACCCAACAATTATTGTAAAGTTGATGTATTTTTCATCTCTTATCTTTCATCGACCTAACAGTTTCAAGCCGCGAGAGAAGAGCCGGGCGATTGTGATAACGTTCAGAGATCTCAGCTATCTGCGATTTAAAGGCATTCATCCGACCACGGTACTCAGCAAGTTCCCTTAATTGAATAGGGTGCAGATACTCTCATCTCACAAAAACAAATTTTATTCTTGTTTTAAATCAAGAGGTTAGTAAAACAATTTTTTGTTTATTTAATGCATAAAACATCTTATCATACAACGTATATCATATTGATAGT
>JAZDIE010000113.1:0-2621 GCA_043805295.1 Pseudomonadota bacterium | reverse complement strand
AAGCATGAATTTTGAGGGGAATCTTATAGAGGCGTTTATTCGCGAGATAGTTACATAGCCGTCTTCAAGGGGCTGCCTCAAGGACTCAAGGACATTCCTGTGGAATTCAGGCAGTTCATCCATGAATAATACGCCGTTATGGGCGAGACTGACCTCTCCTGGTCTTGGCGTACTGCCGCCGCCAACAAGAGAGGCGTCAGAGGATGTATGATGCGGGGACCTGAAGGGCCGCGCTCCGATTATTATAGATGTTTTAAGAGACATGAGTCCTGATACGCTGTATATCTTAGTGGTTTCAATAGCCTCCTCCATTGTCATATCAGGCAATATTGTGGCAAGCCTTTTTGCCAGCATGGTCTTGCCGCTGCCTGGCGGTCCCATCATCAATATATTGTGTCCTCCGGCTGCGGCGATTTCCATTGCCCTCTTGGCGTATGCCTGGCCCTTTACTTCTGAAAAATCTATTTCGTAATTTTTGGACCGGACAATATGAGCTGTTTCTACGGCTGTAAGAGGCGCTAATGGTTGGGTTCTGTTCAGAAAATCATAGACTTGGTTGAGCGTTTCGACAGGATATATTGTCACCCCATCTACCACGCTTGCCTCCATGGAGTTTTCTTTTGGCAGTATAAGTTTTTTATCAGTGTTTTTAAAAGACATCGCTATGGGCAGGCTGCCGTTTACAGGTCTTATCCTGCCATTCAATGCAAGCTCGCCAATCAGCACAAAATCTTTTATATATTCTGGGTCTAACTGGCCTGTGGCTGTAAGGATCCCTATTGCTATTGGCAGGTCAAAATATGGCCCTTCTTTTTTAATATTGCACGGGGCCAGGTTTATAGTGATTTTTTGCGACGGATATTCAAACCCGCTATTTTTAATGGCGGAACGCACCCTGTCCCGTGACTCCCTTATAGCTGCATCAGGCAGACCCACTATAACTACAGCAGGTAATCCCTTTGCGATATCCACCTCGATTTCAATCTGCCTGGCCTCAATGCCCACAGTAGTAGCTGAAAGTATCTTTGATACCATGACACGCCTCCCTTTTATATAGTAGACACAAGAGGGGGGATTTTCTTTCAAAAAATCCTCTCATATTTAAAGGGGGCCTATAATATCAGTGGCTAGTATTGACAATATGCATATCATAATGTATACTTCATTATAAAATAGAATAATATAGTATATTTTAGTGGTATGAAACAAAAAGAAAGGATCTTTATTATAATGATAAGAAAGATTTTACTTTTGTCTTTACTTCTGGCCAGCATTATAGTTACATCAGAAACCCATTGTTTTGGAGCTACAGTCGGAAATTCTATTGACCTGGATATTCCCACAACATCAGCTATATTGCGGCAACAGGCTATAGACCGGAACCTGGATCAGTACGAAGAGGCAGTAAAAATAAAAAGTGGCCTTGACCTTGAATTTGTTTTTAATAAAGACCTGAACACAACATCAGAAGTCACAAAGGCAGAGCTGGAAGGCCAATGGTTCATGGCGAAATTAGGCGTGGACATTTTTAACAGAGTAGAGCCTTACGTGAAATTTGGACTGGCTAGCTTAAACGCTAAATGGCGCCAGAATAATACCGATGATATAACGATGGAGACTTCTAATGGATTCGCGTGGGGATTCGGATTAAAAGGCGTTATTGTTAAGCTTGAGGAAATAGGTCTCAGCCTGACAGGTGACGTGCAGTATAGATTAACCGAGCCTGATGTGGACGAGATTACCCGTTCCGGCACTAACGTTGTTGATTCAGGAGCTGATTTTAAGGTAGAGGAATGGCAGGCAGCACTTGTCCTTAGCAAGAAATTTGAATTGCCCTTAAAGTTTCAGAGTATTTTTATAGTCCCTTATACCGGCATTACAGCTTCTGATTCAACAGTATCTGCCAGTGTCAAAGACCCTTCTGCCCCGGGTTATGATATCACGCTTTTTGACGCTAACAATGATTCTCTGTATGGATTTTTAATAGGCTGCGATATAATGCCGAACCTGTCAAGCTCTTTTACCTATAATATTGAACTGAGGTTTGCCAGTGAAACAGCCCTGACTCTTGGCGGAGCGATGAAATTTTAGAAAGAAGGTATTTTATGAAAAAATTTCTGGTGACATGTTTTATTTTAAGCATAGCTATGCCGTGCCTGGCAGCTACAGTGGGTGGGCCTGATATCTCCATACCAGAAGGCTCTCTCTATTTAAAACAAAAGGCCGTGAACGAGACGCTGAGTAGGTATGAGTATAACTGGAACATTAAAACAGGGGTGGATATTGAGGTCATAACGAGCAGAAAACTCCATACCTCTTCTGAAGTCACAAATGCAAAAATAGAAGGCCAGAATGCCGTGTTGAAGCTCTCGACTAATTTTAGCGATGCGTTCGAGCCCTACATAAAAGTAGGGACCTGTAATCTCAAGGTTAAATGGGAGCAGAATGGAAATGGCGTTACAATGGAGACAGAACCCGGCCTTGTGTGGGGTGGGGGAGCAAAGCTAAAACTGTGGGAATCTGAAGATTATAAGATCAAGCTGACGCTTGATGCCCAGTATAGAAAGACAGATGCCGGGGTTGACATGATAAGTATCAGTTCAGCTGCTAGCGACAGCTTT
>JAZDIE010000112.1:0-5792 GCA_043805295.1 Pseudomonadota bacterium | reverse complement strand
TTCTTCACTCACGCGGCGTTGCTGCGTCAGGGTTGCCCCCATTGCGCAAAATTCCTCACTGCTGCCTCCCGTAGGAGTCTGGACCGTGTGTCAGTTCCAGTGTGGCTGATCATCCTCTCAGACCAGCTAACCATCGTTGCCTTGGTAGGCCATTACCCCACCAACAAGCTAATGGTACGCGGGCTCATCCCCAAACAGTAGCTTACATGTAGAGGCCACCTTTTATTTTAAGAGCCAAAGCCCCTAAAACAACATCTGGTATTAGCCTTGCTTTCGCGAAGTTATCCCAGATTTGAGGGTAGATTACCCACGCGTTACTCACCCGTTCGCCACTTTACTTTCCACCCGAAGATGGATTTCTCGTTCGACTTGCATGTGTTAAGCACGCCGCCAGCGTTTATTCTGAGCCAGGATCAAACTCTCCGATTAATTAACTATAATAAATCAGCGGGTCCGCATCCCTAAATAGACTCGTTATTTAGTTTTCAAAGAACAAACTTCCGATTTATTTAATCGGATCACTTACAGTGTTGCCCTTTTCCGCGACAACAGAAGTCGGTTATAGAATACTCTTCGGCTATTGTCAAGCCACTTGTTAATTTTTTCTTTCATCGATCTTAAAAACACGCCTTGATGTCGCTAGAGACAGCAGGCTATTTTGTCCTCAATTCTATATGTTGCGTAGTCAAGTCTACGGGCTACACCTGGTGGTATAATTGCCTTTACAAGAAAAACATGCTCTGATATCTAGTGCTCAACGGGTTTAATAATCCGCTAAAAACACCAAAGTGAGATCGACATGCATATAAAACGACTTGATATTTATGGTTTTAAATCTTTTATAGAAAAAACCACTCTTCTCTTCTCTCCAGACATCAACGCCATAGTCGGACCAAATGGATGCGGCAAATCAAACGTAATAGACGCCATCCAATGGGCCATGGGCGAGCAAAGCTCAAAACAGATGCGCGGCAAATCCAGGGAAGACATGATCTTCGCCGGCGCAGAGGAGCAACATCCGCTCAACATGGCTGAAGTAGTAATGACCCTGGCCAACTCAGGAGGCCAGTGGCCAGAAGAATATCGAGATATACCAGAGATCTCAGTAGGACGACGGCTTTTCCGATCAGGGGCAAGTGAATACTTTATCAACAAACGATCATGCCGCCTCAAGGATATTCATAATATTTTCCTTGGAACCGGCGCTGGAACAAGGGCTTATTCAATTATTCAACAAGGAAGGATAGGCGCAATTATTGAGGCAAGCCCTGAAGAGATAAGGTATTTTATCGAGGAGGCGGCAGGGACTACCCGGTATAAAAACCAAAAACAGGAATCTCTGAAAAAGGTTGAAAAGACCAAACAAAACCTCCTGAGGGTAAACGATATTATCGGAGAAATAACACGACAAAAAAACGCCCTGAATCGCCAGGCAAAAAAAGCCGAACAATACCAAAAACTTCAAGAAGAAGCTCGACAGATTGACATAGCAATTTCAGTCTCCCGATATAGAAAACTAGCGGAATCAATAACTGAAGGAGATAGACTCGTCTCATCGCTGAAGGATATGGACGCTGGACATACGGCAAAACTAACAGAACTTGATGCAGCAATAGAGGAGATAAAATGGCAGCGAGCGCAAAGAGAACAGACATTATCGCAACATGAAAACCAGCACTATGAAAAAATGAAAGAAATAGGCAACGCAGAGAACACTATCCTGTTCTGCCAAAAAGAGGCTGAAAGACTTATAAGCCGGACCGCACAGATTGAGAAAGAACAGGTAGAAATTCTGGATAAAAACCAAAAATTGATGCAAGAATCTTCTGATCTGACCCAACTTGTCGATGAGCTTGAGAAAGAAACTCAAGCCAAAGGGGTATTCCTAAAGGAACAAGAGCAGGAAGAAACGCTATTTAAAGAAAAAACGGCAGACATCAAAATTTCCGCTGAAAAAGAAAAAAAGACGCTCATTGCTCTCCTCACCCGTGAAGCTCAATACAAAAATGCTCAACAAAACGCAAATCGCCACAAAAATACACTGAACCAAAGGATAAACAAGGTTAAGGAAGAAACGGAAAAGGCCAAACTACAAGCAGCAGACCTCGAACATAAAGTGAATCACGAAAAAGAACGACTTAAATATCTGTCAGACGAACTGACAGATATTCGCCAAACAAGTGATACACTGGGGGTGGATTTACAGGGAAAAAGAACTCAACTGAGGCAACAAGTAAAGGATGTTCAAACACTTACCATAGAACTGCAAGAAGTACGTTCCAGGTATAACACGCTACGCAAAATAGACGAAAATTACGAATGGCTGAAGGGAGGCGCGCGCGCTATCATGAAACGGCGCCAGGTAAATGCCGGATCAAACGGGATATGCGGACTAGTTGCCGATATCATAGAACCTGAGCCTTTTTTTGAACTGGCTGTTGAAGCAGCATTGGGCGAATCGCTTCAACATGTGATTGTGAAAACCCATGACGACGGAGTCAAGGCTATCGATTACCTTGCCGCAGAGGCTGGAGGCCGAAGCAGCTTTATACCTATGAATGAGTTCAGGCCATATTCCGATGTTTTACACGCCACAGCGCCGCAAGGCGAAAGACTCCTTAACCATGTAAAAATAAAAACCGAACACGAGGGCATTGCCGGACATCTTTTGGGGCATGCGATTGTCGTGGAAAAGCTTGAAGATGCGCTCGCCTTGTGGAATAAAAATAGTGTATTCCAAACCTTGGTAACCAAGGGGGGGGACCGGATTACATTTGACGGAATACTTACAGGCGGCAGCCCTGAAAAAGTGGAAGCAAGTATCCTTTCCAAAAAACGCGAAATAAAAAGCCTGGCCAAGATTGTCTCAGAACTTGAATTAAGGCTTGATGCTGCAAAGGCTGAACTGAAAGACTATGAGACAGATGTATGCGGTCTTGAGGTCAAGCAACGTGAACTGGCTGAAGCCGTAAGAATAAAAGAAGAAGTCCGCCTGCGCACCGAAAAAGAGTTATACCGGACAGAGGAAGACTTAAAACATGCGTTGCGCCAGCACGAAATAGCGCAACTTGAAGTAAGACAAATGCTGGGCGAAGAAGTCGACCTTGATAAAGAAATCGGACATCACATGGAGCTTCTCCAAAAAATCGCAGATGGGATAGCCTCTTCCAACAAACAAATCGCTTTACAAGACGCAGAACTTAGAAAGCTCTCCGATGGCCTTTCCTCGCTAAACAATAGACTCCTGGATGCCAGACTTGAACTGGGCAGCTTAAAGGCTAAAAAAGAAAACGCAAGCAATGACCTAAAACGGCTTAACTCATTCCGCCTTGAAGGTTCGGAACGAATAACGCAGATCGACTCAGAGCTTAAAAAGGCAAAAAACGAGATTGAAACAACAAGCGCAAAGGAGATAAAAGAAAATGAACGTCTTCAAAAACTGACTGTTGAGCTAAAGGTTGCAGAGCAGACACTCTCAGAGATCCAGGCCGAGTTCCAGGAAATAGACTTACAACTTGGAAATAGCGACAGGGAAATCACCAAGGTAGAAGGGATTCAAAAAGAAACTCAGCAAAAAATACAGCGATTAGAGCTTGAGCAATCAGAAAGACGACTGACAAAAGACCACCTCTGCGCCCGACTTGACGAGCGCTACCATGAAGACCTTAAGACTCTTGCTGAAACACTGGACATTCAGAAAGCAGACATTGCTAAAAAAGAAGAAGAACTTTCAAAGCTGCGCGAAAAACTGGCTGCTATGGGTGAGGTTAACCTTACAGCCATAAAGGAATTTGAGACGCTGAACGAACGTCTGGATTTCTATACAAAGCAGCATCAAGACCTTGATCAGGCAATGCAAAACCTGCAAGCAGTAATACGCAAAATCAACACAACAACCAAGCAAAAATTCATAGAAACATTTGATGCGATCAACGAAAAACTTCAAGCCGTGTTTCCCACCTTGTTCGAAGGTGGAAACGCCAAACTTGAGCTTTCAGAACCAGAAAAGCCACTTGAATCAGGAGTAGAATTCCTTATACACCCTCCAGGAAAGAAACTCTTGCGCATGAGTCTCCTGTCAGGAGGGGAAAAGGCGCTTGCGGCTCTCGCGTTCATGTTTTCCATATATCTCATCAAACCCTCTCCGTTCTGCCTCTTAGACGAGATAGACGCCCCGCTCGACGATGTAAATGTAGACAGATTTACACGGCTATTATCCGACATAGCAGAATATTCACAAGTAGTGCTAGTCACCCACAACAAGCGATCCATGGAAACATCCAATACACTGTTTGGGATCACCATGGAAAAGAAAGGGGTATCAAAGCTGGTCTCAGTAAATCTTAGAGAGTTGGAAGTAACCCAGGCAGCGGCATAATATAAGTATAGCAATTTCATTCCTTATGGGAAAGGCGACGCTACCCTGAAAATGACTTATTCTCTGCTTGTTCAGCTTCCTATCCCAAAACTCAACGCCGGAGTCCGGACCGGAAATATCCCGCTGGCATCAGCCTGGCTTAAACTGGCCTCAAGCGATATGCCAGGCGAAAGCGTTGACATACTGCCTGAGAGCATTGCTTCATACCTTGGAGATGCAGCATTGATCAGGCTTATAGCCAAAAAACGGCCTGATATAGCGGGGTTTACTATATATTGCTGGAACGTAGACCGGTCGATCTACATTGCGCAAATACTCAAAGAAATATACTCTGTAAAGATAGTATTCGGCGGGCCAGAGGTAACACCAGATAACGAAAAAATACAAACAAACATCGTGGATTTTCTCGTTTACGGCGACGGAGAAAAGGTCTTCCAAAAACTCATTTCCGATAAAGACATATGGGAGCAAAAAAATGCGTCCCAGAGTGCTTCCCGCTTTTTCAGATCATCCAAAAGCCCTTATATCTCCGGTCTCCTTGAGCCAGAGATAGAAAACATGGCACTGCTTGAAACCCAGCGTGGCTGCCCCTATAAGTGCGGTTACTGCTATTACTCTAAATCTCGCAAAGGACTTGCTGTAGCAGACGAAGATATTCTGATAGCGGCAATTGCTTGGGCAACGGACAATAAAATAGCCGAACTCTTTCTTTTGGACCCATCGCTAAACACCAGGCCAGGCTTGAAAGACTTCTTAAAAAAAATAGGTAAAATCAATAAAGACAAGACACTCTCAATCATGAGCGAAATCAGGGCTGAGTTCGTGGATCATGAACTTTCCGGGCTTTTTGCGCAAGCAGGATTCTCGCAGTTTGAGATCGGACTTCAAAGCATAAACACAAAGGCGTTAAAGCTCATGAACCGGCCAACAGACCTGGAAAGATTTGTGACAGGGGCCACCCTGCTTAAAAAACAAGGAATTATACCTGTTATCGATCTGATCATTGGCCTTCCAGGAGACGACTTGGAAGGCTTCAAAAAATCAGTCAATTTCGTGGCAGACCATGATCTGGCCGACGACATCCAAGTATTCCCATTGCTAGTGCTGCCTGGAACCAATTACCGGATTAACAGCCAAAAGTTAGGCATCACATTTGACTCTTCCCCTCCTTATACTGTTATAGAAACCCCTGCTTTCCCACGTGATGATATCCTTATGGGTCTTGACTATGCTGAGACGGTATTCGATACGGTCTTATACCCCCAGCCAGACCTGGAGATATCATTTCGATCTCATGATTCAGGCCAAGCAGAACCTTGTGATCACACAATCAAACTGGGAAACGAAATGTACATATCAAAACTCATGATTAATAGGTTTAGGCCCATCCCTGACCTGGAAGACGCGGCTGTGC
>JAZDIE010000111.1:0-2109 GCA_043805295.1 Pseudomonadota bacterium | reverse complement strand
TTATAGTGAAATTAGCAGCTTCCTGAAGCTTCTGTACCGTATCCCCCCCCTCGGATGCTTCTCCGCCAGATTCAAGCATATCGGATAAGCTGGATTTGCTCACCTTGCGTGAAATAATCTTTGCCGCAACAGTCAGCTCGGAAAGTATTGAGGTAAAAGCACCCGTAGCCTGCGGCTTACGCTTCTGGTCCAATAGTATAAATTCTGTAATTGTTACGCCTATACCCATATATATATATCCCCTCTACTTTATGTGGTTAGCCAGGAATGCGAGTAAAGCACTTTCCCAAGCAAGACCCGAGTGCTTTTATAGTATTCCAGCTCGGTCTTGTCCAGCAATGCAGGATCAAACTCTTTCTCGTCCATGATATCATGCACCAGTTTTACATGCCCCGCCCGCTTTCCTTTTGCTATCGCCAGCAACTCTGTATCAAACCCATCTACAATTGCCGAATGAAGATTATACTTCATAAGCATAATAAAATACGTTCTGTTCAAATATGGCCGCAGGTGTTCAGGTGCGCCGTTTGAGATATTGGAGAGTCCGACAGTAGACTTTGCTTCAGGCGTAATTTCTCCCAACATGCTCATAAACTCCAAGCCGGACAGCACCTGGTTTACGTCTACAGAAATTGGAGTCGCAATAGGATCAATCCAAATGTCTTTTGTGGGTATGCCGGATGTGTTTGCCTGATAGATAAAATCTACAGCCATAGCAGCCCGTTCATTAGCGTCTCGAGGCATACCTTCCTTCCCCCATAAAAGGCCGATAACATCAGCCTGATAGCGGGTTACCATAGGAAGCCCTTTTTCCAACCGCTCAGGTTGCAGCGATATCGAGTTCATTAAAAGTTTTTTACCGCTGGTGTTTGCCTTAAGGCCTGCCTCCATAGCGTCGAGATTGGTCGTATCAAGAGAGAGGGGAAGATCGCTTACTTCTTGCACAGTTTTTACAAGCCAATCCATTAACTCGACCCCCATCTTCCTGGCCGGACCAATGTTTAAATCAAGATAGTCACACCCATTTTCAGTGACTTTTTTAGCCATATCATGGATCGGCTTTGGATTCCGTTCCTTCATGGCTGGACCGATTGTTTTTGACATAATGTTTATATTTTCTGCGATGCACAGGACCATAGGTTGGTCTCCTTATATTAAGGATGTAATTTGTGGGGAAAAACCTTCATTTTGGACTAGCTGATCTATATAAATATGTCAACTAAAAATGAACTCCCACCCTCGCTCCTTGATGGCTTCGTAAAAAGCTTTATATGCAAGGCGTAATAAGTATATCTTTCTGCCTTATTTTTTGCTTGATGTCTTTTTCAACAAAAACAGATTTACCATCAATGCAATCCAGTTCGGTGTAATACATCAAGGTGGCAAAAGTGGAAGGGGAAGGGGTAAATATCTGTACCTGTTCTGGTGTGAATTTTAGTATATCATGAACATGCTCTTTGAGCGCCTGCATGTCTCTGATCGTGCATCCTGGATAGGCTGCAATAAAGTAGCAAGTCAAGAACTGTTTCTTGCCGGTTGCTGCATTTGCTTGTCTAAAAAGCAAAACAAATTGTTTCAGTAAGTCTCTTCCAGGCTTTCCCATTAGACGCAAAATTTGCGTCTCAGAATGTTCAGGGGCAATCTTGAGCTGCCCAGAAATATGATGCTTGATAATCTCATCAAGATATTGATGGCCAAATTCCTTGTCTTGAAGGATCAAATCGTAACGGATACCTGATCCAATAAACACCTTTTTTACATTCGGTATTTTCCTGAGTTTGCGCAGGAGGCGAATCTGCTTCTTGTGACTTACCGGCATATGCCTGCATATGTCAGGCGTCAGACACCGCCTCTCCCTGCAAGCGCCACGTCTTTTTTTGCGCTCACATTCAATCCCATACATATTGGCAGTGGGACCGCCAACATCCTGTATGATACCCTTAAAATCCTTGTGTCTTGCCAGTTTTTCTGCCTCTCTAAGTATTGATTCTTCGCTACGTTCAACAACAGTACGCCCCTGATGAACAGCAATAGCGCAAAAATTGCATTCTCCATAACACCCGCGATGTGTCTGGATCGCAAAACGTATCGTATCAAGCGCTCGCACAT
>JAZDIE010000110.1:0-8140 GCA_043805295.1 Pseudomonadota bacterium | reverse complement strand
GAGATGAAAAAGGGACAAAGTATGAAGAGCCGGTACAAGCAGTAATCTTTACCACGCTCCCGCCTAAGATGAAAGAGACACTGTCAAGGCATATTGGATACATCCCTCCCCAAATATGGCCTGGAGCGGTATTTGATATTCAATTAGACGCAGATGCCGTCATCCCGGAATATCACACTATTCACAAGTTTTTTATCGGAGGCGGAAGTATCCACACAATAGACTTGATTCCACGTGGGAACTCACTAGCGGTGATAGCCCTTGGAAAAGGAGCAACATTATCGTCTCTATATAAACATATAGAACATGATCGGATCATACAAACGTACCTGCCGCCTGATTGGAGAAATCATATCATAGAGGGAAGCGCAGGCACTGTTCCCATCCCTGTAAACACAGCTCACAATGCAGTATGGGATGGAATAGCAGGCCTTGGCGGACAGGTTTTGGGAGAAACATTATTTCACGGCGGGCTTTACAGCAATGTGTGGGCTGCTGATCTCCTTGTAAAAACCATAAAAAGCGGGGGGTTCTCCAAAGAAAACCTCATAAAGGGATACGCTAAAAAGGCAATAACAAGGATAAAAATACAAAATTTTATCGGCAAAATGCTCTATATATTCACCGATCGTTTTATGCTCCCATCCCCTGCACTCTGTTCGCTCTTTCTTTCCAGAATATCATTTGAACAATCTCTTACTCCAAAGGAGCGTATTTTTACCCGTTTTGTCTGGGATCTTTTAATAGGAGAAGAACCTTTCTCAAAAGTGCTTGCCCGCATTGCAGTAGGAGCCGTAACGCCTAAAAAATTTCGAAAAAAACTTTCATTATAAAGGAGTATAGCAATCATGCCAAATTCCTATCTTAACAATAATGGTAATGTAAGCCAGGAATCAACTGATCAAGTTAAATTAACCGAGGCGTCAAAAATGCCGGAAGAGCAATTCAGGCTCGAAGATGTTTTTGGCGGCGCTACCCTGCCTCTTCAGCAAGACCTGCCAATAAATATAAAAAAACAGGGCAGACGAATCGGTTTTGTGGACGACTTTGCAACAGAACTGATTCCAAATGTCCCACCTTTGGGGACTAAGCTTGCCGTACTATCAAATTATCGGGCATCGGCCCCGCTCTTGATATTTGAAAAACACTCATTTTTTGATAAAATAAGCCAAATTGTAAACAAGAAACTTTTATATGCAACGATCGCTGGGTTGATGGTGGTAAGCGGGACCGTCGGAGTATATTTTTTTTGGAAATCGTCTACAAAAAGCACAAATATCATTGAACCGGCAACTTCGCCGGATCTGGTCTTGCCAGCAGCGCCAGAGGCCATAAAAGTTGCCAGCGGGCCAGTAAGCCTTAATGGCGCTATAGATAGGTCTATTTCCTCTTCCGGCAGGGTATCTCTGCACATTTCTCAACTAAGCCAGGGTTTAAATTATACAAGCGGAACAAGTATGCCTCTTGCTATTGGCACTGCCTCAGAAACCTCAAATTAATGAAAAGAGCCGCTTTTTCATGTTACATTCTCGCCGCTGGGATAAATATCCTTTGCGGTCTTTTATACCTTTTCCGATCCAGGCTAATGCCCTACCACCTAGAGGCGATCGGTGTCGCATGGCCCAATCTCGCCCCACAATTTAAAATTCTATTCCTGGCCTTCCTTAAAGGCGGGGGCGCCGGAGCGCTTGCCTCAGGGATTGCTATTGGCATTATGACTATTATACCATTTCGTAAGGATGAGTTATGGGCGCAATGGACAATACCGCTTGTAGGCCTGACTCTGGATATTCCTGTCTTATACAGCGCAATCACTGTAGCAAAAGGGACAACCGCCTCCCCTCCAATGGAGGTTATTGCCGTGGCTATTCTCTTGTTTATAGCTGGATTTTTATGTTCTTTAAAAGGAGGAGTCAAAGCAGAAAGCAACGACTAATTACAAATCACGTTCGATCTGTTTTTTATTCCATTTTTTGTCAGCCTCTATCGTCCATGTAGGACTAAGGAGTTGCTGCCATTTTGTCGCAGTATCCGACTTCATAGGATCTAATTGAACTCCGATAGTGCATAGCTGTTTTTTGTCCATGCGAACCACAGTCCCTTCCGCCTTAATATTCAGAGGGGTTTCAATAGTCATCTTCAGTCGCATGCCCGGCTGACACGGCTTCCTGCTCCTGATCTGGAGACCATTCTTGCTGATATCGTACACAAATTCCTTTATAAAACCAACACCGTCAGAATATGTAACCGAAAAGTAAACCGGAAAACGGTCATGTTCTCTTCTGTCGAATCTCATAACAGCGCCATCCTTTCTTCACAATCTTTTGAGCTGAACCCCAATGGTGTATAGTTGTTGTTTGTCTATGCGAACCACAGTCCCTTCTGCCTTAATAGGCAGAGGTGTTTCAATAGTCATCTTCAGTCGCATGCCCGGCTGACATGGCTTCCTGCTCCTGATCTGAAGACCGCTCTTACTGATATCATGCACAAATTCCTTTATAAAACCAACACCGTCAGAATATGTAACCGAAAAACGGACCGGAAAACGGTCATGTTCCCTTCTGTCGAGTTTCATGGCAAGTACCCCCCTTTTATGAACAGACACTACTTATTGACACTATCGCTTAGTATCTGCCCTTATTTCTTAACGCAAAAGGGATGCCAGACTCTCCATGAAAAATATCTTGCTAATATCATTTAATATTATATAAAATGTCAAATTGACTGCCTGCAGAACATGCAATAGGGTTCCACGTTCTGACATATATTTCTTTGGTTGTAGTGGAACGTAGTTTCAGTTTTAAGCATTATTTAAACATCAAGTAAAGAAAAAATAGATGATAATAAAAGTTAGAGATATAAACAATGAAGGATTAAACCTTCAATTTCAAGAGCAGGCCACTATATTCCCAACTTTGGCTGAGATGGAAGAAGCCGGAGAATGCAAGTTTATTGCGCCTCTGGTCGTCCACCTCCGCGTAATTTCAATAAACTCAATGATTGAGGTGGAAGGGTCTGTTGAAACAAAGGTAAAGCTTACCTGCGATCGTTGCCTTACAGAATTTGAATTTATTTTGTCTGAAAAATTTACCCTCACCTATGCGAACGAATCAAACATAGCAAATGGCATTGAAAATTCAGATGAGATCGAACTTAAAGCCGAAGACTTAGGCATCATTCCATTTCACGGCACAGAGATTGATTTCTCAGATGCAATACAAGAACAAGTCATTATGTCCTTTCCAGCGCAGGCACTATGCAAAGAAGACTGCAAGGGGTTATGCCCGCAATGCGGACATAACCGAAATCTGGAAGATTGCGATTGCAAAAATAAAGACTTAAGCAATCCATTTGCCGCCCTCAAAAAAATCTGCCTCTTTTTCATGCATACTTAAACTTATACCTCAAAAAAGACGAACTATGATATAAAAGACCCCAATAAAAAGGGATAAGAGATGGGTCGGTCGTCGTCTATACTAATAATCTTTGCATATCTTGCTCTTGTATCTATTTGCCATGCTGAAATGCATCATCAGGGAGGAAGCGGCAACAAGGTATTTGCAGGCAGAACTGGTGCGCTAACGCTGGATATATTCCAGATAGAGCCGACACTAGATGAAAAGGACAAAAAAAAGTCCAACGGCGGACAATCACAAACCCTCTCGCTACAAGTATCAGGATTCCCCGATGCCAATATGGTGGTGAAAGGGATTTCTGACCGCCACTCTCCCACTGTATCAATAAACATCCATGAACAAGACGCAAGCGATACTTCTTTCGAGCAACTGCAAGCCGTAACCGCTCAATCCCCGATCGAACCTGAAATGGCCTTAATCCAGACAGGCTCTTTTCTCATGGGAAAAAGCGATGGCGAAGCAGACGAAGTGCCTGAGCATACGGTAAATGTGTCTGAATTCTTTATCGCTAAACACGAGGTTACAAACCAGGAATACGCTATTTTTCTTAGCCATTATGGCAGCGCTGTGGATAATAATGGCCGGACGATTATCAACCTTTTTGGCGAATGGAACAACGAGCGATGCAGAATAAAACAACGTGACAAAACGTTTTTATTGGAGACCTCGCATAGCAAAGACCCTGTGATATTTGTCTCCTGGTTCGGAGCCGTTGCATACGCCGAGTGGCTAAGCAGGCAAACAGGCAAACAGTACCGGCTTCCCAGCGAAGCGGAATGGGAGTACGCTGCCGGATCAGGGGCGAAGGAGTATTTATATAGTTGGGGGAACAGTGATCCCCAGGGAAAAAATGGGGGCAATATTGCCGACGCTTCCGCTAAGGAGTCCTTTAAAGATTGGGTTGTATGGAATGGCTATAGTGATGGATATGTATCCATAGCGCCTGTAGGAAGTTTTGAACCGAACGAATTCGGGGCATATGATATGACAGGAAATGTTTCAGAGTGGTGCAACGACTGGTATGGGAAATATGATGAATCTTCTAATGGCGCAGGGCCGTCATCCGGTCTATACAGGGTAAAGCGCGGGGGGAGCTGGTTTTCCGGACCTCCTGATATCAGGACTACAAAACGGGATTATGCGCTTCCTGTGTATCATGATTTTACACTGGGATTTAGACTAGCCATGTCCCGATAACCACAGAAAAGACGATGGACCATGGACGACAGACCACGAAAACACATGGTCTGTCGTCCATAATGGAATTCGTAAAAAGTGATCCTTGCGCAACAGACATACCAAAAAATAGCCGCAAACATGGCCAAGGTCATGCGGGGACAAGCGCCTGCCATAAGAAAGCTCCTTGCGGCATTAGCAAGCGGCGGGCATGTGCTCCTTGAAGACTATCCGGGCACTGGTAAAACAACGCTTGCAAAATCGCTTACCCGCTCAATAAACGCAGAATTTAAACGGATCCAGTTTACGCCAGACCTTTTGCCATCTGATATTTTAGGAATCTCCATATTTAATCAAAGAGACCAATGCTTTCATTTCCACAAGGGGCCTATCTTCAGCAACATTGTATTGGCAGATGAAATCAACCGCGCGTCTCCCAGGACTCAGTCCGCCCTTCTTGAGGCTATGGCGGAGAATCAGGTCAGCGTTGATGGAGGCTTATACAAACTCGAAGACCTCTTTTTTGTTATTGCCACACAAAACCCCATAGAATCACGCGGCACTTACCCGTTGCCTGAATCCCAGATGGACCGGTTTGCGCTCCACCTGAGTCTCGGTTATGTATCTAATCAAGACGAGGTCTCAATCCTTTCCGATCAAGGGAATATCCACCCATTAAATGGAATATCATCGTGTGTTTCCAAGGCAGATGTCATGACATTACAAGAGGCGGCAAAAAATATCCGAATAAGCGATGAACTTAAGCATTACATTGTCAATATAGTCTCTGCGACCCGTTCTTTTGAGTCAATAGTCATGGGTGCAAGTCCAAGGGCGTCGCTTGCCTTAATGAAGACAGCGCAAGCACTTGCCTTATTCGATAACCTTGAGTTTGTCCTGCCGGAGCATGTCCAGGAAATAGCGGTTTCCGTAATTGCGCACCGCCTTGTATTGGATTCTCAGTCGCGCTTTTCCGGAAAGACTCCTTGTGCGATTGTCCATGAGATACTAAACACCGTCCCTGCGCCGGCCTGATCAGGTGGATAGGCTGAAGGCTGAAGGCTGAAGGATTTTAGGGATAAAACAAAAATAGATTACTCAATATAACCTTCAGCCTAAACACCTGAGTAGTTAGTGTCTGAACTAAAACTTTCAATTTGGTTCAGGGTCAAGGAAGATTAGTCGTCGTCCGACTTGATCGGACGATCCAGAAAAATGGCCAGAAAAATAAATTAATACCTGGTTTGCCCGATCAAGTCGGGCAATGACTACAAGGTGTTTGATTGAGTAGGGGTTCAAAATTTTGAGCCCCTACTGACGTAGAGATTGAGCCAAAGGGGAGGTTTATGTCCAGAATTTTACATATAGGATTCCGCATATTCGACCGGATTATAACCTGGACAACCCTCAAATTCACCAAGCCAGGGTTGTTCGTGTTGAGCGTCCTTGTAATTTCTGGCGCTCTGGGTGTTGATACCAACCTGACGGTTGCCTATAAGCTATTCACTTTCCTTGCAGCAATCCTGGGTATATCCTTTCTATGGTGCATTGGATTTAAACCCCGAATCTCAGTAAAACGTTCGCTTCCAAGGCTGGCCACTGCCGGGCAGAAGTTTGATTATCGGATAGTCTTTCAAAACCTATCAGAAAAAAGCCTACGCGGCCTCTATTTTAAAGAATGTATAAGAACCGTTTTCCCAACCCGTGAAGAGTTCGAGCGCAACCCTGAGCCTGATGAGGCTTATCGCAACATCTTTGACAGAACTGTACGATATCACCGGTGGGCATGGCTCTCTTCCCTCAAAAGAGGGGTAACACCAAAAAACTTCCCCCTCCCCCTGCTTCCGCCGCACAGCGTAAGAGAAACTCTTTCTGAACTTTTACCCCTTCAGCGAGGCCGTATAAATATAGACGGAATTACTATATTCCGGCCTGACCCGTTCGGACTCGTAAACGCATACGCCACAATTCCAGCCCCTGAATCTATTGCTGTGCTTCCAAGGTTGTATCCTATCCCAGGCGCAAGCATTTCCGGCTCAAGGCAATATACGCAAGGAGGGGAGTCTCTTGCAGTATCAGTAGGCAACTCCGAAGAATATCTATCATTAAGAGATTACCAGCCTGGAGACCCTTTAAGAAACATTCACTGGAAGGCTTGCGCCAAAACAGGAAGCATTATAGTCAAAGAACGTCAGGATGAATTCTTTATACGCTGTGGTCTGATTCTGGATACCTTTCATGAATCCGACTACAGCGTGGTCTTTGAAGAGGCCGTCTCAGTCGCTGCATCGTTTATATCATGGATGGAAGACCAGGAATCACTTCTTGATCTTATGTTTATCGGATCAAAGGCGCAATTTTTCACATCAGGAAGAGGGATAGATCATGCAGTGGCGCTCCTTGAAATACTCGCCTCTGTCACGCCAAACCGTAAAGAACCGTTCTCTTCGCTGGCATCTCTGGTCTATAACCGAGCGCCACTTTTGAGCAGTTGCATATGCGTACTGCTCGCATGGGACGACCAGCGAAAGGATCTCATACGTATCCTGAAATGCTTGGGCATACCGGTCACAGTAATTATTGTTATTGCAAAAAACGCCCCTCCTATTAATGACCCTAAAACAATGGAAGAACTTAATGGACGCTTTTATGTGTTTGAAGCAGGAAAGGTTGAACAAGGGTTGGCTAGAGCATGAAAACCCCGCCTCTTCTTCTTGGAGCAACGATCATCTTCTGGGGATGGAATGCAGGTCTTATCCTCTACGCCATTCCCATAGCGCTACTCGTTGAAGGATCAAGGATAGTCAAGTGGCGCTGGCAATTCTCTCAATCTGACTTCAACCGATTTGCCGACCTTTGCACAATCCTGTTCATAGGGATTGTAGCCTATCTCTATCTTGCAGATAGGACCGCTTACGCCATTCTGATTATATTAAAGTCGCTCCCTCTTGTATTTGTGCCTATTTTAATCCCCCATATCTATAGCAGCCAGGCGACTTTCAAAATAAGCTCCCTTTTTCTCATTATGAGGAAACAAAAACAAAAGCCCCCTCTTACAGAAGATATCGAGATAAACCTTACATACCCATATTTTGTTGTCTGCATACTATCCGCAAGCATCGCCAACGTAAAAAACAATTGGTTCTACGCCGGGATGATACTGCTATGCGCCTGGTCGCTATGGCCAATACGCTCAAAACGGTTTTCTCCTGCTGCATGGCTATCGCTTATCCTGTTTGCAGGTCTTATGGGCTACTCAGGACAACTCGGAATCCATAGCCTTCAGCGCATTGTAGAAAAAAAAGCCCTTGAATGGTTCATGGATGCTATGGGGGGTGAGGCTGACCCATATCGCGCATCAACCGCAATTGGAGATATAGTAAAAATCAATCCGTCAAACCGGATTCTGTTCCGGGTAGCGCCAAATGCTGGTTGTACACGGATATTGCTTCGAGAGGCAAGCTACAATATATATAAAGCGTCAACATGGTTTGCCAGCCGTTCCGCCTTTGCCATTGTTCAGCCTGAGACTAATGCAACCACATGGG
>JAZDIE010000109.1:0-21165 GCA_043805295.1 Pseudomonadota bacterium | reverse complement strand
CGCATCATCCAGGATCGGCTCTTTGAAAGTGACTTCGACCGGATGATCAAGCAGTTGGAACAGAAAAATGAAGATAAAGAATAGAGATTTTCAGGCATGAAACCGGGGGACATCCATGCTTACTTCCAACCAGAAAATTCACCGGATAAACCGGTGAATTTCACGTTATGACATGAGGAGTCAATAGTGGAAATAATCACATGCTCGTGGGATGCGAAGCGCGGATCTATGTCACAGTCTTTTTTTGGTGGAAAAACCGTGATCAAGGCTGGAGGTAAGAAAGTCACACTTCCTGACGATGCCGCTAAGACGAAGGTGACAATGATCCAGAATGAAATGACCGGGGGCCGCATGCTCCTGATCATACTTTTGGGCATTACATTAATTGGATTGACTTTGGCTATACCACTGGTAAAATTAGGGGACGGGTAAAATTAGGGGACGGGTATTGATTTATTGACATGGACTATCCCATCACTTTAAGTTGCTTTTCTTACTATTTTTTCGCCCCATTTTGCCGATTGGCTAGCCGTGGATTGGAAAAATAAAGGGACGCCCTTTACTTTTATACCTTCGCGTTGGTTAAAAAATACTTCAACGAAACAGCCTCAGATGAGGTTATTAGCTTATGGGTAGAATCCGAAGCCATTGTCGTTTCAACTGTAGCTTATGCTGAAGCTATGGCATCTTTCTATAGAAAAAAAAGAGAAGTTGGCCTTAGCAAAAAGATTTTTGGTAAGATCCTTGAATCATTTCATTATGACTGGACAACCTTTATTCATGTTCATATAAACAACGATTTGGATACTATTATTCATAGAATAATATCAACTCATGGACTTCGCGGATTTGACGCTATTCATTTAGCGTCGGCCATCGTCGTACAAAAAGAGATTCAGGATAGTTTTCTCTTTGTTTGTTTTGATCGTAATCTTGTAAAGGCTGGACAAGCAGAAGGAGTTAAGACTTTCCCGCCAATTTAATAAGGACGTGTTCAATTATCTTCTTTCCATCATTAAGATGACGCACAAAGAATTCGAGGAATGCAACGCCGCAGGAGGTTGATATTTGAGCCGATCATCAAACGCCTTTGATCTCCTCAGCACCCCCCTTAAGGGGATAAATCTGATTGAGGCCAACGCAGGCACAGGTAAGACCTATGCCATTACAAGCCTGTTTGTAAGGCTTGTAATTGAAAAAAAAATGGCAGTGGACGAAATCCTGGTGGTGACCTTTACAGAAGCAGCGACAACTGAGCTGAAACGCCTTATAAGGTCAAGAATCAAAGAAACAATAAATGCCTTTCAGCAGGGATCGAGCGCAGACGCCTTTCTGAATTCTTTTGCCATAAAATTCCAGGCCTCAAAAAAAGAAGCTCTTGCCTCTCTTGATCAGGCGTTCCGTGACTTTGACCAAAGCGCAATATATACAATTCATGGATTCTGCCGAAGGATGTTGTGCGACAACGCCTTTGAAAGCGGGGGGATGTTCGAGATTGAACTTGAGGCAGACCAGGATAAAATAAAGCAGGAGGTCGCGGAAGATTTTTGGCGCAAAAAAATACTTAACGAATCAAGCCTGTTCATACAATACCTCATTGATAACAAGATCACCCCCAGACATCTGGCTGGGACTATCAGCACCCCAGCCCTGCCGTATCTTACGGTGATTCCCGCCTCATCCTCTTTTGAAAAAGGGGACCTGGGGGGATTTCAGGTGAACATAAAAGTGAAATATTTAATGATAAGCTAATCCTGCTAAAAAGTTTGCTTTTCGATTATGCAAGAGACGAACTTTCGAAAAAAAGGATGAGAAAAAATATCCTTTCTTTCGATGACCTCCTGTTATTGCTACACCGCAGCCTGAAAGATGATTATGAAAAAGGGCTTGCACAGGGGATAAGCGCCAAATTCAAAGCGGCGCTGGTCGATGAGTTCCAGGACACCGATCCTATTCAGTACGCCATATTCCGCAATATCTTTTATTCTGAAAAAGGCGGGGTTGTTTTTTTAATAGGCGATCCGAAACAGGCTATCTATGGATTCCGGGGGGCTGACCTTTTTTCATATATTCAGGCTACACGGGATGTGGAAAACATATATACGCTCAATGAAAACTGGCGCTCAGAGCCTTGCCTCATAAACGCAACTAACACTATTTTTTCCAGGCGTAAGCAGCCGTTCCTATACGATGAAATCCCGTTTCATCCATCACGGCCAGGATCAGTATCCGCCAAAAGAAATGAACCGCTTAGCATAGATGGCAAGCAATCGTCTCCGCTAAAGCTCTGGTTCGTTTCTTCGTCCGGATTACCTTTTCCTAAAAAGCCGGTCTCCAAGGGTTGGGCGCGTGAGTTTATCCTGAATGGCGTTGCAAGCGAGATAGCATGGTTGTGCGAGCTTGGAAAAACAAACCGCGCAATGTTGGGCAAAAGCCCTCTCCAGCCTCGCGATATTGCAGTCCTTGTCCGCACCAACGATGAGGCTCAGGCCGCCTGCGAGCACATCTCGTCTTTTAATATTCCGAACGTGCTTTACAGCGACAAAAACCTCTTTGACAGCCACGAGGCGAGAGAATTACAGCAACTCCTTTTAGCTATCGCAAATCCAAAATCTGAACCGCTACTTAAAGGGGCGCTTGTTACGGATTTCATGGGGCTGAAGAGCGATCAGATTTATCATCTGCTCGACGGAACCTCAGACTTAGAAGGCCTGCCGACAAGGTTCAGATACTACAATGACCTGGCCGTCCGATACGGTCCGTCGCTCCCGCTGAAGCGCCTGATCTTTGAAGAAAAAATACTCGACAGACTCATCCGGCTTCCGGCAGGAGAGCGCAGGGTCACAAACACGCTTCATCTTTTGGAGGTTATAAATCAGGTATCTGTTGAAAAAAACCTGACAACAGCAGGTGTTGTGAAATGGCTTAAATCTCAAATCGCGCCTGGCGGCCAGCGCCTGAAGGAACACCAGATCAGGCTTGAAAGCGACGAAAACGCCGTCTCTGTCCTGACCATACACAAAAGCAAGGGGCTGGAATATCCGGTTGTATTTTGCCCGTTTATGTGGGCGTCATCAAAATTAAAATCAGGCCAGACAATACTCTTCCACAATCAGGCCGATAACATGGCTATCACACTCGATCTCGGATCTTCTGAAAAGGATAGGCATAAAAAACTTGCGGAAGAAGAGCTTCTCGCCGAAAATATCAGGCTCCTTTATGTGGCTCTCACCAGGGCTAAAAACCGGTGCTATATGGTTTGGGGGAGATTCAATCAAGCTGAAACCTCTGCCCCTGCATATCTCTTGCATTCGCCCTCCTCAGGAATCGATGTCCCATCGTTTCCCGAATTGTCCGACCAAAAACTTTTGCACGACTTAAGTTTGCTTGCAAAGGCATCTCTTCAAACAATAGAGGTTTGCAGCATAGAAAACAGCCCGACAAAAAGCATTGAGAATTCTCCTCGGCACGCCACGCCTGAAAAACCTCAAACACTAGAAGCAAGACTCTTTTCCGCAAATATTGACAAGGAATGGCGCATATCAAGCTTTTCTTCCATTATCTCCGGCCAGCCGCAGCACATAGAGGCAGCGGCAGACTATGATAAGCCAGCGCAAGGCGAGTTTCCAGACATGGAGGAAGAATTGGAAGAGTCTCTTCTAAAGGATAAAAAAGATATATTTTCATTTCCCAGGGGGACAAGGGCTGGAATCTGCCTGCACAGCATATTCCAGGAGCTTGATTTCATCAAACATAATGCGGAAGACTTTCAACTGATCGTATCCGAAAAACTCTCCGCATCCGGATTTGATATATCGTGGGAGCCGGTTATATCTGGCATGATACAAAAGACGCTTTATGCGCCTCTTGACTCAGACGTGCCGGATTTAACGCTATCGCGCATACCACAGGAAAAACGCATAAATGAACTCCAGTTTTATTTCCCCCTAAAACGCACTTCAGGCAACGACCTGTCAGAGCTATTTTCAGAGCAGTTGGAGTTTTCTCCGGCCAAGGGGTTTATGAAAGGGTTCATTGATATGGTTTTTCAGTTTCAAGATAAATTTTATATTGTGGACTGGAAATCCAACTTTTTAGGGGGTGGAATAAAAAACTACTGCCAGGCATCGCTTGCCGCAGCAATGCAAGCGCATTATTATACCATTCAGTATTATCTCTACACGCTGGCGTTGCACCAATATTTGCGCTTAAGACTCCATGATTATTCCTATGAAAAAAACTTCGGCGGCGCCTACTATATATTCTTAAGAGGCGTTGACCCGTCAATGGGGCCGGAATACGGTATATTCAGGGGAAGGCCGCCAAAGGATTTTATTGCCAAACTATCGGAATCCCTAATCTATGTATAAAGAAATCTTTTCAGACCTTGATATCCATTTCGCCAGATTAATGACTCGTCTTGCCGCAGACCATTCCACTGAAGTCTTTCTTGCAGCAGCCCTTGCAAGCAGCCATACCAGACAGGGTCATATATGCGCCGATCTCACAAGGTTGGCAGGCGCCAATATTGACGGATTCGTTAAAGGGCCAATTTCTGAAGATAAAATATCTGAAATGGTTTTCCCAGAGCTGAACCATTGGCTGATCCGGCTAAAACAATGCAGCGTTATCGGTGAACCAGGAGAATACAAGCCACTGATCCTGGACAACAAGGCGAGGATCTACCTCTACCGTTATTGGGAATACCAGGATATATGCGCAAAAGAGATACTTTGCCGGACTAAAGGTCTCATGGATATGAATTCAACCTTGCTTAAAGACGGACTAAAAAGGCTCTTTCCCGCGTGCGAACCTGGCGTAACAGACTGGCAAAAAGTGGCTGCGTGCTCTGCGCTGACTAAGGGGTTTTGCGTAATTTCAGGTGGGCCAGGCACAGGCAAAACAACAACCGTTTCCAAAATACTTGCATTGCTCATTGAGCAGGCGTATCCGCAAAAACCCCGCATTGCATTGTGCGCGCCCACAGGAAAGGCCGCGTTTCGACTCCAGGAGGCGATCGTATCATCCAAAAAAGACATGGATTGCCTCCCCCATATTAATAAAAACGCAATCCCTGAAAAAGGATCAACCATACACAGGCTTTTAGGGGTTGTTTCAGGCTCTCCATATTTCAGGCACAACCGTAAAAATCCGCTCCCTTTTGATGTTATAATAATTGACGAGGCATCGATGATGGATCTGGCCATGACAGCCAAACTCTTCCAGGCGCTTTCCGCCAATGTCCGGCTTATACTGCTGGGAGATAAGGACCAGCTCGCCTCTGTTGAGGCAGGCGCGGTCTTGGGGGATATCTGCGACGCCCGTCATGTAGATAGCTTTTCCACCCCTTTTATTTCAACAGTCAAGGCGCTTACAGGATGCGACCTCCCTTATACATCCACGCCTAAAAAATCAAGCAATATATCAGACTCGATCATAGAACTTAAGCATAACTACAGGTTTTCCGGCTCAAGTGAAATATCTGCTATAAGCGCGGCAGTAAAACTAGGAGATGGAGAATCAGCTCTTAAGGTATTAAAGCAAAAAAAGCCTTTGGATATCTCATGGCTTAGGATCCCTTCACAATCAAACATCTCATCATCTATAAAAAAATCCACGATGGGATGGCTTCATGATTATATCGCCTGCTTTAATGCCAGAGAAGCGTTCGAACTCTTTGACCGTTTCCGCATATTATGCGCCCTCAGAAAAGGCCCTTATGGTGTTACATCCATCAACAAGATCATTGAAGACATACTCTCTGGAGAAAGGTTGATTCTAAAAGGAGCGCTCTGGTACAAAGGACGCCCCATAGTAATAACAAAAAACGATTATCAGTCAGGCCTATTCAACGGAGACGTTGGTATCACGTTGCCTGACCCCAACGCCAAAAATGAGCTAAAAGTCTTTTTTCGGTCAGAAGACGGCGGAATCAAAGGATTTCCCCCTTTAAGTCTCCCTGAACACGAAACCGTATTTGCAATGACTGTCCATAAAAGTCAGGGATCGGAGTTTGAAAGAGCGCTTGTGCTCCTGCCAGAAAAGGATGCTATGGTTCTGACGCGCGAGCTTATATATACCGCCATCACACGCGCAAAAAAACATGTTGAGATATGGGGAGACGAGGCTGTCTTTAAAACCGCGGCTGCGCGTTCTATTGAGAGGGCATCCGGCTTGCGTGATCTGCTAACTGATTGATGGATTCGTAACTATTCACTATACACTTGAGGGTAATTCTTCTCGAAGATGGCGAGACAGTACATAATGCGTTTTTCGATAATCCGTTATCATTGGACGGTTCAGGCATGCCTGAACCCTACGGGTATTCGGTGAAATATCCGTATAAAATTGTATGATGGACCCCAAAATTTGGACAGTGTGCTAAGTTACACTTGGGAGCAAAAAAGAGGAGAACCAAGTGTAAAATTTACCCTTACCTGCTCAGGAATGTCGTTATTGATTATGAGACAATATGAGACAAACGGCATAAGGGTTATGCCGTTTGTAAGGTTTGTAAAAGAGTTAGACCTCCCCTAGTCCTGCCCTCTACTCAGGCAAAGCAAACTGTAACGGTCCAAGAAATTGCTGCAATCTGAATCATCCTTATCCTTCCTGAGCCAACCCACTTACAGGGTGCTCTACGTCTCCTTGGAATGTTTCCATCATTGTATGATTTCTCCACCACACACAAAAATGATCGTGTTCACGTAGGCTTTTAATTCCGGGCATGCAGCTACCGCCACAGCCAAATCATTTTTACTCAAAATGCGTCCTGCATCACGCGGCTTTACATAGCTGTCTCTACTCTTTCCAATCTCGAAGATTTCCTTTATACGATATGCAGGTGGATTATCATGATTGACTGTTTCAGGGTTGCCGGTTGGAGCACTCTTGTTATGCCCCGCCAGCTTCTGAATCGAAGTCCAATAAGGCAGTAGCCACGCCTCAAAATCATGAAAAGCAACATGAGGATGGAATCTGGTTTCATCCCCCACCCATAATCGCATTTTATCCTTGGCATCTACAGCATTTCGAAATTCCGGAGGCTGGCTACCTGTATAAACATCCGTCAATGCAATAACATGAGCAGACGGATACCGGCCACTCAACAAATTCTGAACATCCCGTTTTAATTTATCTCCAGTAGGTATTCGACCATCGTAAGGATTGACATCCAGTCTCGGCATTTTACCTGGCAATCGGACTTCAAGGAATTTTCTAAGATGAGGCAAAAACGCCTTTTCGGTTTTTCCTTCGACGATCAGGGTTATTTTCATGACCGTCCTCCCATCCGGCCCATCCGCCAGACTTCATCAAGGCTGTAGTCTTTAAGCCACTCATCCAGATCTAAGGAATTTCCCCATGTTGTAGTAGTGTCACCATCGTCATCACTATCCATGACAACGACTTCCTTAGGCTCAAGGAACCGTATAAAGCGGTCTGAATGGGTAGCTACGACAAGTTGGGTTCGTTTAGCAGCTTCACGCATAAGGTCAGCCAAGAGACTCAACAATTCAGGGTGCAAGCTGACCTCCGGCTCATCGATCATTGTGACGGTTGAAAGACCCGGGCTCTGTAACAGAGAAACCAACCAAATAAAACGAAGTGTGCCTTCAGAAAGTTCTTGCATGAAAAACGGTTTTTTGAAGTTCTTGTCTTTCCATGTCATCGTCAGCATACCCGCTGCAACAGGGGGAAAACTTAACGATTCGAAACTGGGAAACGCCGCTCTCAAGGTATCTTCAATCGCCTCGTAGCGGTCGTGATTACCTTCCCGTAGATAATAGAGGAAAGGAATTAAATCTTCGCCATCTGCGCCCGGCAAATCAGCCGGTTTCATCTGCTGAGGTAGTTTGACGGGAGCGCGTGGCCCCACATCCAAAGCATGATACTGCGTTACAGAACCGAGAATACGGCGCAGTGCCTCCGGTCCGCGAAACATTTTAGGTACCTGAAAAAGGGATGTCTCAAGGGGGTTATGCTCCCAATTCGGCTGAACAAGGCGACGGGGTTCTTCGATTTCGTAGTACCGAATATCGCCGTCGTGTGATTCTATATGTTTGAAGGTATCACTAAACCCATCGCGCGCTTGTGACAAGATCTCATAGGAAATTGCATATCCAATGCCCTTCGGTGTCAGCCTGAGATCATATTCGATTGGGCGGTATCCAGGCACATCCATGTCAACAATGAGAGAGACAGACTCTGCTTTTTCTCGAGTTAAGATATTAGCCACTCCTCCAAATTCAGAAAGCTTACTGTTTAATCCTCCTGCTGCTGATGCTGATAGCAGAGAAAAGGCGTCTAGCAATGATGTCTTTCCAACGCCATTAGCGCCGATAAGCACCATGAATGGTCTAACCGGCAGGTCAATGTCCTTCAGCCGCCTAAAGCCGCCAATCTTAATATGGTTGATCTTGTACATTACACTGCCTCCCCCTATATTGATTCTTATCTTCAGCCGTTATGTGATTACTTTTATTTCCCCATACAAAACATAAGCAATCTCAAAGCAGCATTCGCATATATGCCGGCTGTAACATCATCAAGAACCACCCCTCCCCCGCCTTTTATCCGGTCTTCTATAATGCGGATTGGAAACGGTTTCAGGATATCAAACAACCGGAACAACATAAAACCAGCTAATGCATGAGTTATTGACCATGGAATACCTAAAAATGTCACCAGCAAACCAGCAACCTCGTCAATGACAATTACACCAGGGTCCTTGCTTCCCAAGATACTTTCAGCCTCATTTGCTATAGTAATAGCGAGAAGGATAAAGGCAAAAACCAGAGTTACAGACGTTGCGATTGAGCGCCCTGAGATAAGCCATGCCAATGGAAGCGCACCTAACGTGCCGAACGTGCCGGATGCTACAGGCGCATATCCCAGATAAAACCAGGATGCGACTATGAGTATTATTTTTTTTCGTTGAGACATCAGTTTTGGCTGGCTGCGCGCTCTATTGCCTTATATACTTGCTGTAAAGACATGCTTTTCTCTATTGCGATTTTTTTGCAATCCTCATATTCAGGCGCAATGGATACTGACCCGTCAGGCCTGATAATACGCTTAGATTTTAGCTCGCCATACTCTGTTTTAACCTGAATGATCTCGCGTTGGAGTTTTATGCGTTCAGACTCATAATACCGTACGCCAGAGGTTGTCGTTTCATTAAGTGTCCTGTTTACTATCCGGTCGCGGTCTGCGTGCTCACAAACTATATGCAGCAATACACCTGGCCGGTTCTTCTTCATTGTAACAGCCGAAAACCAGACATCCAAAGCGCCGTCCTTGAAAAGCTCTTCCATAATAAAGCCGAATATCTCAGGATTCATATCATCTATGTTTGTTTCAATAATAGTCACCTGATCACGCAAGTATGCAGGATGCGCCCTTCCAAGTATCACCCTTAAAAGATTAGGAATCTGCTCAAGGGATCGGGAACCAACACCATATCCTACACGCTCAATTGTCATTGGCGGCATAGGTCCAAAATTCTGAACCGCGCACTTTACAAGAAGAGCGCCGGTAGGCGTTACAAGCTCAAACGGTATATCTGTTCCATATGTTGGAATGCCGGACAATATCTCTAACGCGGCGGGCGCAGGCACTGGCAAGAGGCCATGACTGCACCTGACAAAACCGGTTCCTGTTGGAATCCGTGATGCGGTTATCTTGTCAATCCCCAGATGTTTTATGCAGATTGCACTGCCGACTATATCAACAATCGCATCAACACCACCCAGTTCATGGAAGTGAACTCTCTCAAGTTCGGTCTTGTGAATCTTAGCCTCAGCCTCAGCCAGCTTCTTAAACGCCTTAAGGCTGAACTCTTTTACAAAATCAGAAAGCGAACTCTGTTCAATGAGGCTCTTTATGGCAGTATAATCCCTGCATACAGAAGGAGATTCTTGTGTGATTACATTGACGCGACAACCGTAGACGCCCATCCGCTCTTCAAAACCAGTCTCAATTTTGAAACTGCCAGGAGGAAAAAGACTGTCAAGTTCAGTCTCTAAAAAATCTAAGGGAACCCCCAGATGAATAAATGCTCCCAGGAGCATGTCTCCGCTTATGCCGGCAAAGCAATCAAAATAGGCAATCATTATTCCATAACCCGTTTAGTAGTGTCTGAACGAAAACTTTCAATTTGGTTCAAGGTCAAGGAAGGCGAAGATTTTAACCAGAGGGCACGCAGTGAAGCGTCAGCGCTATACATTGAGTATTTTGAGGATTAAAATCTGAGCCTGACGCAGAGATTGAGCCAAAGGGGAGGTTTGCGTTCAGACACTAAGCATAATCTCAAGCACCAACCTGGCGCTCTTAACCATATCACTCAACCGTATCGACTCCCTTACTGTATGCATGTCTTTCATCCCAGTGCCGAGCACCCCTGTGACAATTCCATGCCCTGCAAATATATTCGCGTCGCTTCCGCCGCCGCTTGTCTTACATTTAAGGCCAAATCCCATTTTCTTTGCCGCATCACGAGCACGTCTCACAACAACATGGTCTTCTGCTACGTTCATTCTTGGAAAGTCGGATTGGATTGATATCTCAAGAGATGGGAGCCGGTCATCACAAGGGCGCATTTTTTTGTATCGGTCAACCTCTGATTCAAAGGCTGATACTATCCTGTCTGTTTCAGCCCCTAGTTTTTCATTATTGTGGCTCCGCACCTCTCCTTCTACAACTACAAGATCAGGGACTATATTGGTTGCCCTGCCGCCGCTGATCACACCGATGTTGGCTGTTGTCTCATGATCTATGCGCCCAAGGTTCAAATTTGCAATAGCGCAAGAGGCTATTTGGATCGCGTTGATCCCCTTTTCCGGCTCTGCTCCTGCATGGGCGTCTTTCCCGTGTATATCAAACCTCAGCCTGTTTGCCCCTGGCGCCCGCGTAACAATTCCTTCAACATCGCTTGCGTCTATGCAATAGCCGATCCTGGAAGTAAGCAGGGAATAGTCAAGATGCTTTGCCCCCAACAGCCCTATCTCCTCGCATATGGTAAAGACTATCTCAAGCGGACCGTGCGAAAGGTTGTTCTCCTTTAAGACCATAAGCGCCTCAAGCAACACAGCCACCGCGCTTTTATCGTCCGCGGCAAGGATAGTCTTTCCGTCGCTATGAAATGTATCGTCTGAAAACAAAAGAGATATCCTCTCGCCTGGTTCCACAGTATCTATATGCGCGTTAAATAGCAAAGGATCAACACCTGGTTTTGTGCCTGTAAATTTAGTAATGATGTTGTCTGTGTTTCCTCCGACCTTTACGCCAGCGCTGTCTCTAAACACCTTTGCGCCCAGTGATTTCAGTTTTTCGCAAAGCAGAGACGCGATCTTTGCTTCTTTTTTTGATACGCTATCAATACGTACTAAATCTGCAAAAAGCTCTGCCAGACGTTCTTGGTTGATCATGACTATTGCTCCATTTTTTAGACAAAGATAAGATAACTAAACCATTCTAATTATGATGGCCTCATAAAAAGCTCCAGATGCAAGGCACACGAGTCGATGAAAAACGATGCGTACTTCCTGTACGTTGAGTTGTTCATCGATGAAGTGTAACGCAGCAGGTGGACTTTTTATGAGGCCATCAACTATAATGAGTAGAGGGTTTTGTCATAAATAGGCGGGCGCGCCTTTTTCCCTCCGGCCTTGCCCTTTTGGGAAATATCGAAGATCTCGTCTCCCTGAAATAAGTCTCCCATTTCCTGCTCGATCTTTTCAGGGTCTTCGCCTCCCTCCATACGGCGCAGAGCCTCGTCCATACTTGAACCAAGGTTTAGACCGGTCATATCGCATAGCTTGCGCATCAGTTGGGATGCTTGTTTCGGATCTTCCTCGTTTATCTGTCCCGCTTCCTTATCAAAAAATGACATGGCCTTTTCAAGCCTTGATTCATCTATATCAGGCATAGGCGGCGTGTCAGACTCTTCTTTTCTCCCCCCTTTGAGGACTGAAAACATAGACATGAACCGCTCAAGTGGGCATTGGCCGCACTTTGGGCACAAAGGGCGTTTTTTGGTATTCACCCGACTGGAAAGAAAATTAAATATAGTATTGCAATCCGCGCAATAGAATTCGTATATCGGCATTCCAGAACTTCCTTATGCTCACCAGTTTGACTAACCCACAAAACCTTTAAAAAACCGCACATTCCACCAAATCCGCGTAAAGCATATCATTAGCATCCTACGTTGGAGTATTCGCTTATAACTTGGAACGACTGACCCAGCAGCTGAAAATCAGCCAGATCCTGGCGCAAAAGCTTAGAGCGAATTTGTTCAAACCGACAGATAGTCTCTTTCGAATAAAAACGTTCGCCGCAGTATTGGCAGACTTCGGCATGCACTGTTAAAGCGGCTGTATGATTCCCACCACGAAGAAGTTTTTCAACTTCCTTTTCAATCATTTCTCCTCCGCACGTGGGACATCTATCAAATGGTAGCATCTTTTGACCTCCTCGTTCGCCAATTGATCCAACGACTTGGGTCAGGGCGATATACAGTAACCAAAACAGCCCACCGACTGTCATAATTATATGCCCAAACACTGTGAATAGGCTCTTTGCTGAAAGTTGCACCATAAATCAGACAACTTGGATATGGCCTATCATCCGGGTAATCCTCTATGATTTCACCTTGAAAAACACTGACAAATATCTCGTCAAAGGATAGATGGTCGGTCTGCGCCTCCTCATCAGCGTGATCAGCAATTCGAATTCTATCGTGTCGTATTGCCTCAATAATGTCTTC
Source organism: Pseudomonadota bacterium (assembly GCA_043805295.1). Taxonomy (GTDB): domain Bacteria; phylum Desulfobacterota; class Desulfobacteria; order Desulfobacterales. Next base: position 8,399 of record JAZDIE010000109.1, on the reverse strand, counting down.
TAAATTCACGGAAAAACACTCTTTTTTAGCGGTGCTATATCACAAGAAATTGCTAACGCTACGCCTCTGTAGAATAAAGGTCATCAACCTAATTAACGGTCAATCATCTTTGGACATCATATATGAGCAATAACTGCAAAACCCACTGCCATCTATCTCCTCTGGCGGTATCTTGCCCCTGCATCTGGCGCAGTTGTGATCGTAAATGGCCCCACAGAGGAGACACCTCTGATCTTTAACGACGTATGTCCGGCGGGAGCACTCTGGACATTGTATTGTAGCGAGGTCATTACCATCGGTTTGGGAGAGGTAATTCTCAAAGGAGAAGTAGTCGCCCATTGCCTCTTCCGCAACGTCGAAGAAATCCCAGGAGTTGTCGCAAGATCTGCAGTAAAATATATTCTCAAACCTGTCAGGTTTAGGGTCATTGATAGAGATGATCCCCGATCCGCATTCCGTACATTTGAAGCTGACCAAGGCCGAACAAAGAGAGGCAGATCCCCAGTCAATAGCTTCAATGACCTGTACGCATTCTTCCTTTTCTTTCTCGTAAACCTCTGCGACAGAGATCAGTGTATTCCAATTTTTTTCACCGAGGAATTCTTTCGGGTCAGCATTCAAGCTTGACGACAGAAAATCCCTGATAACGATGAACGAATCGGAAATAAGCTCCCGCATGGCATCCTTGGACAGCTTTGTGTAGTAATGCTCCACTTCGTTTCTGAACTCATTTATTCTCTTTACTCGTTCCCATTTGATAGGAATGCCAAGAGACTCGAACCTCTCTCGAATTTGTTTGACGGCCACTGTTTTTTTGCCACAACCTACCCATTTAACCACTCCGCTGGAGTTGAATTGCGGACGCACTCTCTCCTTTATCAAAGCCTCGTTCGAATCGTTCGGACTCAAAAGGCTCAGTTTGTGCTTAAAAAGCAGGAGAATTCCGGCAAAGAGATTCCGGGCGCAAGAAACCAGGCGGTCTTGGTCCGAGGAAGAATAGTCCTCGACCCCGATCCTGATAGAGTTTCTGGCATTGGACAAAAGATCCATTTAGTTGCTCTCTTGAATTTGTCTAAATGTTTCAAGTATGTCCTGTGCAGAAACAGCAAAATTTAAGCCTTCAGCTATATCTTTTCGATCAGCTAAAGTGTTAACACCTAAAACCTTTCCGCTTTTGAGAGAAATAAGCGGGCCTCCACTATTTCCGCGATTTATAGCAGCATCTGTTTGAATCAAGGTTCTATGTGACAATTTCCTGACTGCACTTACTATGCCTTTTGACACGCTCCAATCTAATCCTTCGGGCGTACCAATTGCTAATACTTCTGTACCAATTGATGCTTCAAAAACAGGAGCGAGTACAAGCCATTGGAACTTATTGCCTAAAACCTTAATTAAAGCCAAGTCTTTTACTTTATTTACATCCTCAACGCTTCCTAATAGAACACGACCATCGCGCATTTTTACAGATACCGAAGAATCATTACCGATCACGTGGCTATTTGTTATTATGTGGCCATTTGGACTGACCAAAAATCCCGTTCCAATGCCATCAGAAGTATTCAATACAACTACGCTATCAAGAAAAGCATCATATCTTGACGTCACTTTTTGGTTTTTAATCGAATCGTTCTTGCCTTCAAAAACAGGAAGTTCGTTGGACGGAGAAATTAATTCATCACCAAAACCATGGTAAAAATGCTCAGAAAGCTTTTCATGCACAAGTATCTGACTTGCTATTTTCTCGAACGCCTTAATATATGCATTTTCTAAAGCGATGACGTCATTTACCATACCTGAAACAGTACCGGTCTTTGCATTAAATCTTCCGATAAAATCGCCGTTTCCATAGTAAAGGAAAACTGTTGCATCAGTTTTATATGTTCCCCAAAAAGCATCAATATAGGAAGAACCACTTACTTTAGCAATTAAATGCGGTTTTTTAGAATCTTGATTTGGCAATGCCTGCTGAAAAAGCTTGCTAAACACTTCAATAGCTGCATTCTGTATTCTCCTGCCTTCATCAAGAGACCAAGAATTCCATCCCTGTCTTACCTCGTATTTTTTATTCGACTCTTCGGACGTCATAAAAACTGATAATCTGGCATCAACTGGTATTTTTGTTTGAGATACCTTATCAAAATTAATATCTTCAGGCTTAATAGGAGCCACAGTACATGCATTGAGCATTACAATTAATGAAAAGAAAATAAATACAGGTGCAATTTGACTATTGAAAAGCCACTTCACTTTTTGCCCCCCATTTGAAAAAATTGGCTACTATAAGCTGGTAAAGGTGATGGATATCAGAATACCTGTCGAAAAACCCCCAAACACAGAGTTTTCGATTCATAACCATCTGATTTTATTATATGTATTTTTATAAAAATTGTCTGCTTTAGACTTTTTCGACAGACTAACAAAAAGCTATAGCATTGCTACCAATATTTTTTTTGTCACCTCCTTTTATTGGCAAATTCGCTAGGCTTTAAAAAAAACGCCAGGCTTTTGAAATGGTATTGCAATCCGCGCAATAGAACTCGTATATCGGCATATCGTCCTATTATATTCTAAGTTTACCATGAAAATGCCTTTTAATTCCCCCCTCACCCTAACCCTCTCTCACAAGGGGAGAGGGAATTAACTTCTCTAACCCTCTCTAAGCATAAATGGAGAGGGGAGGGTCATTTCTCTCCCCTCCCTTGATGGGAGGGGATAAAGGGGAGGGTGTTAAACTTTTATGATTTTCATCATCGGGGTGAACAACTCGTTCATGATCTTTTATTTTGGTTCGGATTCCACCACCATGAATGATTGCCGCCTTCTCTAAGAAATTCACACCCATGTCTACTTAGATATTTTAATAGTTCTTTCCGCTTCACACAGCAACCAATTCTTCAGAATAATTAGATACTGCTGCTTTAAGTGCATCCTGCTTATTAAATTCCAATGCTTCTTTTAATATTATTTTTAAGCTTTGCAATAATTCTTCTTTAGTTTTTTCTTGGCAATTTACTCCAGGTACTTCTTCGATCCATCCAATCCACCATTTATTATCTTGTTTGATTACAGCAGTAAAATTATTCATAATCCTTCTAGCTTCTTTATTGTTTTTATTATTTTCTACTCAATGTCATTGACTTAAGGGTTTATCTGTTTATACGGTAATGATTAATTGTATTTTATGTAGGGGCAATCCCTTGCGGTTGCCCTGTATTTCGGGCGCAGGCAAGCAGCGCCCCTACAGGTGTCATATTTTTGAAGGCCAGATACAGTATTTTAAAAAAGATGTTCTGAACACCGTCCCTCTGTGTGACGGTAATGATCAATTGACTTATCTTAAGTCAATGACATTGATTTTCTACTTATATCTCACCCTGCTCTACCTATTCCCCCGCTGGCCGGCCTCCACAAGCGCCTCAACAGGCTTGATCCCGAACGGGCTGTTTTCTCCTATTGCCTTCAACACCGCGCCGCACTAAATGACATCCCTTGCGATCAATATGAAAAGGCGTTGTGTCGCGTTTCATCTCACCTTGGCAATGGATATACTTCTTTTTCTTCTCTTTCTCAAAAAATCTTCCCACAACTATCAGGGTCGCATAATTTCCGTGGTCCAATAAAATAACGCGACTCTGGCGCAACATCAAAACCACACTCCCACGCAAGAGTAGGCCAAGAGTCAAGGTAAAAACGTGAAAACACTACAATGTCGCGTAATGGTGATGCAATTGCATATTTGCACACAATATTTCTAAGATCAACCTCTCCTGTTTCCCCAGTGTTAAATTTTAGCTCAATCCGATAATCTTTGATATATCGAGCTTCTAATACAGAAATACATTCCATATCTTTTTCCTCATTTATACAAGCGGTTGTATGCGATGGAATTCTTTCCTTATCCACATACTCAAAAGCTCATTACGATGTAATTCCGCCCATTCTTCAACAAGGCCTCGGACCCTTGCAGGCAGTGATCCGGCTATTATATTTAAATTATTGATATCCATTGATGCCCGATAATCATTATATTGCACATGGAAATGAGGCGGATTATGCTCATCAAAATACATTGAAATAACAATCCCAAGGAATCTTGATATCTCTGGCATCTCTTCCTACCTGTTCCCCCGCTGACCAGCCTCCACAAGGGCCTCAACAGGCTTGATCCCGAACGGAGTGTTCTCCTCTATTGCCTTCAACACTGCGCCGCCGCCTGTAAAGCAGTAATAGTTGACGTCGTCAAGGGCAGTCAGATATAGCCCAGGACAGAGCCGTTTAAACTCTTGTAGCGTGTCTCCTCCGCCGTACAACTTAATTGCATCCCTGTTTTCGTCAATGGTCTTGTACAACGCCTCTGATCCCTCTGAAAAATGAGGGGTCATCCCCATAACAGCGTTGACAAAAACAGTCTTTGCAGAAGCGAATATATCCTTAACAACAGGATCATCAAAAGACCCTGCCGCCACATCAAGGAAATACCCGTATTGCTTGCCAGGCTCAAATCCTTGCGCGTTCACGGTTCTATACCTTCCTTCAACCCTTCCGTCATTTATGATGTCGGACTCTATAAGATACGGCATCTCACCGATTTTTTTCTTTTTCTTGTCAAGCTCAACCAGTTTCTTGGCCATTTCCACATCAGTGTCAGATATCCCTGCTATATGTATGCCGTATTTGGCGCACAAATAGGCGTTATATATGACCCCGCCCAGTATGAGATGATCGACCTTGTTGTATATCTCGTTAAGCGGCCCTATCTTGGTATCGTACTTAGCGCCTGCCACAACCGCTACAAATGGACGCTCGGGCTGCGGCATCTGGATAAGATGTTCTATTTCGCCTTGCATTAAAAATCCGGCGTAAGAAGGAATATGCTTTGTAATATCATACGTAGAGGCGTGAGGCTGCCACGAACCAAAGGCATCGTTCACATATACGTCAGCCAGGCCGGCCAATTGAAGGGAAAACGCCTCCCGTTCAACACTACTCCCCTCTTCCCCCCGAAACCATCGTGTATTAGGAAGATATATCGCGCCTATCTTATGATCCTTCAGTTTTTTGACCGCATGATTTATGGAGGTATCGATTGCAAGAATGCCCTTGCCGTTTACGCATGCAATTTCCGGAATATAAAATTCCGTATGCAGTTTGCGTTCAAGAAATTTAACAATAGGCCGCACACAAGTTGAATCGTCACATGTGATGCCGCCTGTCTTCTTGTCCCTGGGTCTTCCCACATGGGTCATAAGTATAGATCTTCCGCCTCGCTCGACAATATTGTAAATCGTGCCGAGTGTTTGATCTATACGATATGGGTCCTTGATCATCCCGCTCTTGACCACGTTGTGATCCACCCGAACCAGGACTATCTTGCCTGACAGGTCAGCGTCCTGAAGAAGAGGCAGTTTTTGGAGTGCGCGTGATTTGGGCATGGTGCAATCCTCCTTATTATGCTTTTGCAATAAATTTTCTTAACATCTCTTTATCTTCATCACTCATGTTTATAAACCTGCATCCCATACCTTTGGGATTTACCTCTGAACCAATAGATGAACGGCTCGCCCATACGACCTCACATTCCGCATTGATGGGATGATCAAGTCCGGCAACCTCAATGCTTATACTAAACCGTTCTCCTTGCTTAAACGGATCATCTGTCCTGATAAAAAGCCCTCCTCCGCTAATATTATCAAGATATGCCTTAACAAAGGCCTCCTCCTTTTTAAATACAACCCTGAGCGTGCGCACAATACGCTGATCCTCACGGCGGCTATCCCTCAGCGAGCAAACAACCTCTGTGGTCTTGATCAGGCGATCTACAAGGCATGTGATAATCTTTTTAAATTCCCCTGAAAGCTTGTTCATCTCTCCATCGAAAAAATCCCGATCAACAATACCCAGGCAAACATCTCCAACAGCACGAGCCGAGGCGGAGCGTTTTGTATTGGTAAGAAAGCTTATCTCTCCGAATATCTCTCCACGGCCTATAACATCCACTCGTAATATCCGGTCGCCAATCATGCGAAATATCTCCACCTCCCCGGATAAAACCTTGTATATCCAGTCGCCGGATCCACCTTCCTTAATAACAACTTCACCATCGGAATATTTCTCTTCCGAAACAATATCAAGCATTATCGCCTCCTCTTTCCCTCTCTGGCCTTGCTAAAATCTTTTTTTTAAAGTCTATAATTACCACAACCAATTTGGCCGTCAACCCTGAAAAGCCTCGTGAGCCTCCTGAAAAAGAAGCTCAGACATACCGGTATATCTCGGCGAAAAATGAAATATCCTTAATTCTTTTACCCCTGCATCCCTGGCTATAAGCCCTGCCTGCCGCGCGGTCAGGTGGTATTTCTCATACGCCAACTCCTTTTCAGAATGGAGAAACGAAGACTCGATAAAAAGAATATCAGCATCCCTGGCAAGCTGCACCGCCTTTTCTATATTATCAGAAGTATAGCGCATGTCAGCCACATACACGACTTTTTGACCTGGGACGATTTGAGTCGCCTCTTTGGCCAACTCTCCTAAAGGGAATTCGCGACACAAGCGCTTGCCATCCTGCTGCATATATACGACTTGAAATAGTTCATCCCATCCTTTACCAGCATGAATCGCCTCTTTAAGACCTTTGATCCAAGGACCTACGCAAAGACCTAGCCTTGCTAGACCCTCCTTGACTATGTTGACGTGGAATTTTTCTTCCATGCGAAAGGCAAGAGACGGAATTTGATGATCAAGCGCCATAGTATATACTAAAAACAAGGGCGACTGAAATATCAAATTGTCAAACTTAGAAACGCGCGTCTCGTTTGTTTGGGCAAATGAATCGCGGCAATAATATTCCTTTGTTATTATATCTTCATATCCTACCTCTGATACCTTTATACAAAAATTATTTTCATAGTTTTCCACAAGGTTCCAGGAATACCCGGCCAGCTTCCCTTCCACATTTTTTAATATGCCAGCCGGACCTGCTATACAAAGTTTTTTTTCTCTCCCCAACATAACACGCAATAAATAATCAAACCCTATGAAATGATCAATATGTGTATGACTGATAAAGACATGTGTAAGCTTTAATATATCCTTGGCGGACAAAGTGGATATATCCCCCAGATCAAAAAGAAACGCGCGCCTTTCATGTAAAAACTGGATAAAAAGAGCAGGATCGCCTTGGGGTTGATTGACCAATCGAGGATGAAAATAAGGCCTCATTTCGACTGCTGTGGCGCCTTTCTTGACACTAAATAAAATAACATTGATACGCCCGCCATTGCCACAAAAACAGCAATCATCTGCGAAAGAGAAAGCCCGCCCAAAAAAACAGGCCCTCGGTCGTCACCCCTAAACATCTCCACAATGAATCGAGATCCCGCATACATGATCGCATAAGCACAAAAGACTTCCCCTTCAATCTTTTTCCTCTTTTGTAACACAATAAGGGCAAGAAATATAAGAAACGTCCCCGCAGAATCATACAACTGAGTCGGGTGTAATGGGACGCCAATAGGAGCAAGGGTTTGAGGGTGGGAAAATGTGACGCGCCACCAGTTATCACAAGGTTTTCCATAGCAACAGCCTGCCGAAAAACAACCGATCCGGCCTATGGATTGGCCCAAGGCAATAGACGGTGCAAGTATATCAACAGTCTTCCAGACAGGAAGCGCATGCCTTCTCATATACCAAAAGGCGACACTCGCAGCTCCGATAAACCCGCCATAAAAAACCAGCCCGCCTTTCCATAAGTAGAAGGCCTCAAACAGATTTGACCTAAAATCGCGCCAATTGACAAAAACATACAATACCCTTGAGCCGATTATTGCGGCAATAAGGATATATACTGAAAGATCTATAATCTTATTAGGGTCAACACCGGCCCGTTTTGCCGAACGAACGGCAAGAAGCAGTCCCAATGCAAACCCTGTTGCCACAAACACCCCATAGGTGTGTATGGTAATACCGCCTATGTGAAAAAGTATGGGATGCATGCCGTATTACAAAAACCTCGTATCTTTCAATGTTTGGTTGACCCGTAACCTGATAGTATAGGAATTTTCATTTAAATAACTTTAGGCGCTTTAAACTTGAGCTGCACTTTAGACACTTAACGTAAGAAATCATGTGAGTCCCTTCAGTATAAATAAACAAATATTGTAGGGGCGTGCCTTGCGTCCGCCCGTTTATTAATAATGTTGTCATTATAAATAACCAAAATACCGTGAATATGATTTGGTATATCAATGTGTTGATTTAATTCGATATTATTATATTGATTTGGTATATCACGCCACTATTCATCGGTTATTTTTCCTAATATTGATAATTATGTAACAGTTTAGGTTTTTGAAAAACTGAGTGTTGCACGCCACATGATACATGACCTGTTTAAA
>JAZDIE010000108.1:0-7743 GCA_043805295.1 Pseudomonadota bacterium | reverse complement strand
CGTTATGGGACCCCATGAAGGATCGTGCTGTTGATTACATGCGATTCAAGGAAGAATACGGCCTTGAGCCTCGCCAATGGATAGATGTTATGGCTCTCTCAGGAGACGCTTCTGATAATATACCAGGCGTTCCGGGTATTGGAGAAAAAACTGCCTTAAAACTGATTCAGGAATTTGAAAACATAAACGCCCTGCTTTCGCAAACCGATAAGGTTAAACAAAAAAAGCCAAAAGAGGCGCTGGCGCAACACGCAGACCAGGCTATTCTAAGCTACAAACTTGCATCCATACACACCAAAGTTCCGCTTGATCAGGATATTGATCTTTATAGGGTAAAACCCTCTGATCGTGATATGCTGGGAAATCTCTTCCGGGATCTGGAATTCAAAGAGCTTCAAAAAAAATATTCAGCAGGGCTTGACGCGTCTGTCAAATCATATCTGACCATACTCGACCAGGAGGGGCTGGCTGCTCTGGCAGAGGAGTTAAAAAAAGCCGGCTCGTTCTCGCTCGACCTTGAAACCACCTCAGTTGATCCTATGAGGGCAGAGATCGTGGGATTATCGTTTGCTTTTAGACCCAATGAGGCGTTCTATATCCCTTGCGGTCATTCATACCCATCGGCCCCAAGCCAATTAGGTCTGAATATTGTACTGGATATGCTACGACCTTTACTCGAAGAAAGCAGTCTTAAAAAGACAGGACAGAATATTAAATATGACGCCATTATTCTGAACCGTCACGGTATCAACATACAAGGCATTGCCTTCGATACTATGATCGCATCATACCTTCTCAATCCTTCGATCCGGTCCCACAGCCTGGAAGCAATAGCTCAAGAGATACTTGACTACAAGATGATTACATATAAGGAAGTAACCGGTCAGGGGAAAAACGCCTTGAGGTTTGACCAGGTGCCTATTGAAGAGGCAACCAGATATTCATGTGAAGACGCGGACATCACATTAATAACCTCGCATACGCTGTCTGAAAAACTCAACAAAAAAGGGCTTGCCCCGCTCTTTTACGAGGTGGAGATACCGCTTGTGTCTGTCCTTATAGATATGGAAATGACCGGAGTGCTGGTGGATCAGGATCAACTGGCAGGTCTTTCCAAGGAGTTTGAGACAGAACTTGTCCGTCTTGAGGAAAATATTTTTGAGATAGCCGGAGAAAAATTCAATATCAATTCCCACCAGCAACTAGGAAAAATCCTCTTTGAAAAGCTGGGACTCCCTTGCAAAAAAAAGACAAAAAAAAAGACCGGTTACTCAACCGATCTTGAAGTGCTGGAATCATTGTCAGGCAAACATGAACTCCCTGCCTATTTGCTCAGGTATCGATCCATTGCCAAGCTGAAATCCACCTATACCGATGCAATTCAAGGGCTTATTCACCCTGAAACTAAGCGGGTTCATACCTCGTACAACCAGGCGGTAACAGCAACAGGAAGGTTAAGCAGCAGCGATCCGAATTTACAGAATATCCCGATCCGCACAGAAGAGGGGAAAAAAATCAGACAGGCATTTATCCCGCGGCAAGGCTGGAAGATGCTCTGCGCCGACTATTCCCAAATAGAACTGCGCGTCCTGGCGCACTATTCAAAAGATCCGCTTTTGTTAAAGGCATTTGAGGCAGATGCTGACATCCATACAAGAACAGCCGCAGAGGTCTTTCAGTTATTCCCTGAATATATTACCCCTGAGATGAGAAGGCAGGCCAAGGTTATTAATTTTGGCATTATCTACGGCATGAGCCCGTTCGGGCTTTCAAAAGAACTGGGCATCTCAACCAGCACAGCAAAAAAATATATAGATAGCTACTTTAACCAGTATAAAGGGGTCAAGGAATATATAGATAAAACAATTGAAACCGCCCGCAAGGAGGGTTTAGTTACGACACTGCTTAACCGACACAGATATCTTCCCGACATACTCAGCCCAAACAAAATAGCAAGGGAGGCCGCGGAACGAACTGCTGTCAATACCCCTATACAAGGGACATCAGCAGACCTTATCAAGCTGGCAATGATCAGATTGTATGACCATCTCAAGCTCAAGCGATTCCAGGCTAAGATAGTGCTGCAAGTTCATGACGAGCTGGTCTTTGAGTCTCCCCCTGATGAGCTGTCTGATTTAAAAGCAGTCGTTAAAAAGATCATGGAAGAGGTCTATCCAATGCGAGTGCCGATCAAGGTTGAATTAGGCGAAGGGGATAACTGGGCTGAGGCGCATTAAGTATTCAGAATTTTTTCCAGCATTCCGGCTGTACTATATCCATCAAGAATTGACACTTTGCATACACTCCCGCCATATGATTCAACAATGTCTCGTCCAATCACTTCTCCCTGACTGCTGTCAGTCCCCACAACAAAAAAATCGGGCCGCAATTCATTGATCAAACGTGATGCTGATTCTTCTTCAAAAGTCACTACTAAGTCTACACAGCTCAAGGCCGCAAGCAAACCCGCCCTGTCTCCTTGCGGAAATATCGGCAGACTTAACCCCTTAAACGGCTTAGTTAAACTATCTGAGGTAAGACCCACAACCACCCTGCACCCCAGTTCCTTGGCCTGCTGTAATATATGAATATGCCCAAGATGGAGCAAGTCAAAACTCCCCTTGACAAGAGCAATCTTTTCTCCTCCGGCTTGCCATGCCCTTGTCTGGAGTTTCGCCGCATTCAAGGTAGTTAGCTTTCCATTCCCAACCCTGTCAGCGCCGCATTGGTTTAATCTTAGCGCTGCCTCAAGTTCTCCAAGACTTACTGGTTGAGCGCCCAGCTTTCCAACCACAATACCTGCCGCAATGTTGGCAACCTCAGTCGCCTTAGGAAAGGGAAGGCCAGACGCCACGCCCGCCGCAAGCGTGGCAATTACTGTATCGCCTGCGCCGGATACGTCATATACTTCCCGCGCCTTGGCCTTAATAAAAAGAGGAACAGCATCAGTACCGACCAGACAGATACCGTCAGGCCCTCTCGTTATCATAAGCCAGTCAATTTCATAACGTTCTCTAAGAGAAATAGCTATATCCGCTAAAACAGCCTCGTCTTTTTTAATTCTTTTGCCTGTAACAGCCTCAACTTCTAAGATATTTGGAGTGATACAGGTAGCGCCCCTGTAACTATCCCACTCAGGTCTCTTTGGATCAACGAAAACCGGAATATTTCTCTTTTTGCACAAGCTAATAGCCTCTCTTATAGTATCTCTATTCAATACCCCCTTGTTATAATCAGAAAGTATCACCAAGTCGGCTTTCCCCAAATGATCCTCAAATTTTCTCAACAAACTATAACGTAATGCCTCCGAACCTTCCCACTTTTCCTCTTCATCCAAGCGGGATATCTGTTGCCGCTCCCCAATAATACGAGTCTTGGTTGTTGTCAGATGGCAAGGGTCAACGACAAGATCATCTCCAATGGAATTCTCTTTGAGTAGCGCTGCAATGCGCCCCCCTGCATGGTCATCCCCGCTAACCCCCAATAAAGACGTATGGCAACCCAAGCCTATTAGATTCAAGGCAACATTCCCTGCCCCGCCCAAGGTAGCGGTCTTTTTCTTTATGTTTATAATAGGGACTGGTGCTTCAGGTGAAAGTCGCTTGACTTCTCCCATATAATAAACATCAAGTATGACATCACCCATAACAATGATAATAGGATTTGATAAATTGGAGTAGCTGTTTTTCATGGTTACGAAAGCTCCTTTAAATCATGGCGCTTTTGAAAATGTTTAATGGAAAAGTAAAAGGGATACTGCACAAATAGCGCTGGCCTGGCAATGCTTATTCTTTACCATTACGATGCTTTTCCTCAAACCATTTCAGTATATAGTAGTTTATAATCCCAATCATTGCCATCCCCGCCATAAATGCCGGATAGGCGATTTTCCAGTTCTCGGGACCTGTAATCATCGACCATTCCGACATGCCGCCGATTCCTGCAAGGAGCGTGATAGGCATAAAAACAGTCGTAATAAAAGTCAGCCGTCTGACCGTTATATTTGTTTCATTCGCCGCCTTTGCCATATTGTTGTTCAACATGGAGAGATACATCTCCATAAGACTGGTGACAATATCGCGAGATGCCTCGGTCAATTCAAAAAATTTGGTAAGGTGGTCGTAAACATCGCGATAGTGATAAATCGCTTTATTCCCGATAAACTTACAATCCTTGCGGCAAATTTTCACCAAAATCTCGCGCTCGTGAAAGAGTCTCTTCCTAACCGCTAATAAATCCCGACGCAAATAGAGCAATTCCGCAGGATTAAAGTGTGACGAATCGAGCAGTATAATATCCTCTGCTTGATTAAGCTCTTCTTCTAACGCTTCTATAGCCACAAATTTCTGATCCACAATGTAATCAAGAAGAACATATAGCAGGAAGGCAGGGCCCTGTTTGATGCTCTCGAGATCAAGCTTCATCAGGCGATCAGTGCCTATCCAAAGCGGCCGGTTCTCTTGGTCGCGTCCGCTAACCGTGACAAGAAAGTTGTCCCCAATAAAAGCATTGACTTCATAGATTGAAAGCTTTTTGTGGGCGTACTGAAAGACGTTGAAAAGAATAAATGTATTCTGAGGGTAATCATCTATTTTGGGGATTTGATTGTCGTCTGTGCAATCCTCAATCGAAAGAGGATGAAGACCCAACGGTTCTATAAGAGAAAAAAGTTCATCTTTAGTCGGCTGACAGTAGTTCAGCCAGATAAAGCCACCTTTCTTTATTGAGGCCAAAGCTTCAGCCAAGGTAGCTAAGCAAACGAGTTCCCCCGCTTGAGAGATATGATAGAATTGAGTTTCCAACATTCTCTCTTGCTGCAATACGTCCATAAAAACCGCCTTCCCTTACTTTTTACATCATGCTGTAACATTTTGTCCTTCACGAGTCAAAACAAGACACAACCCATATCAAATGGTTTAAAGTACCAAATAATTATGCCGATATGTGAAGCATATAAGATATATGTCGGGCGCTTTGCGCCAGGCCTTTGATCTATAAACTCTTTATTAAATATTAGGTGACTACTCAGGTAGATAGACTGAAGGCTGAAGGTTTTTAGGATGTTAGTTGTTGGGCATAGCAAATAAGTAAAAACAACTTCCCTAATTAGGGCCTGAACAAAAACCTTCAATTTGGCTCAAGGTCAAGAAAGATTAGTCGTCGTCCGACTTGATCGGACGATCCAGAATATTGATTAATACCTGGTTTGCCCGATCAAGTCGGGCAATGACTACTTTGTTTGATTAAATATTTTTATGATAACAGATTAACCTAAAAATTAGGGAAATTATTTTTACTTATTTACATAGTCTCAAATGGTGAGTTCCTACAGTCTAAAAAACTTCAGCCTAAACACCTGAGTAGTTACAATATTAGTTTTATGGAAAAACAAGAACTTGCAAATCTGCTGCAAAACTCAAACAAAGATCCATCTCTCCTGATATTTGAAGACGAACTTACCAGCATATACAATCGCCGCTTCCTCTTCACATACCTCAAGTCTTTGCAATGGGACTCTCTCAACGACAACCCGATAGCGTTGATTATGATGGACATAGATCACTTCAAACAGATCAACGACACATACGGTCACCAAGCAGGAGATCAGGCGCTTGTATGGCTATCGAACCATCTTAAAAAAATCGCAAGTGAACACGATTACCCCATCCGCTATGCAGGGGATGAATTCATGATCCTGCTCCGTCAAAACACCAAAGATGGGGCTGTTGAAACCGGTAAGCGGCTTATCCAACTGGTGCATGAAAGTCCATTCATAACAGACAACCATAAAAACTTAAAAGTCACTGTCAGCCTTGGGGTTGCGTCAGCTCCGCAGGATGCCTTAGAAGGTAAATCATTGATCCACGAGGCGGATACGGCGCTCTATTACGCCAAAAAAAAGGGGAGAGACTGCCTGGCAATCTCAGGGGAGGTCATAGAAGACCAGGTCTTTGCCAAGAGGGCATTAGAAAAGCTTAGATCAACAAAGATAGTAGGAAGAAAAAATCAGCTTTCTGTAATTGAAGAGGCGATCAATAAGTTTGTTCAAAAAGAGCGCCAGTGGATTATCATAGAAGGCAGCCAAGGGCTTGGTAAAACTGAATTCCTGAATGCAACCCGCGATGCGTTCTCAGACGCAATAGCCCAAAACGAGCAAAAACGAGTATGGCAGGTTACTATCCGCGGCTCGCAAAATGAAGGGTTTCGCCCTTATTACCTTATGACAGATATATTGATCCGTATCTTAGGCCAACATCAGGATAACGGCGCAGCCGTACTGCAAAACCTAGATACTGAAAAAGCCGCTTACATCGGTCATGTGCTACCTCATCTTAAGATAGATCAACAGTCGATCAAAGCGAAAACCGAGGCTGAACTTAGAAAAGGGATATTTACCGCCTTATTACATTTCTTGGCAAAAATCATTGAAGACTCTCCTCTCATCCTTATTATAGACGACCTCCAATTTGTAGACGAGGCAAGCCTTGTTTTGCTTAAACATCTATTTAAGCAATATGAAATTCCGATCTTTATATGCTGTGCGTCTAACATTATCAGAGAGCCACAATGTGATGCCCCGATAGCGCCCATGACCGAATTCTGTCAAAGGTATGGAGAAGAGATAGGAATACAAAAACTGGCGCTTACAAAACTAACCGCCGCAGATATCAGCGAACACCTCCGCAACCTTTTTCCCAACATACAACCTCCGTGCAATCTTGAACAAGAACTTGAAAAGACAACTTCCGGCAACCCCCTTTTTCTGAAAGAAATAATCCGTAAGTTCATAAGAGACGAAAAGATAGCCCTTGTAGGCCAGCAGTGGGTTATGCATCCCCTGGAACAAGGTTATCTCCCGCGCTCTTTGGACGCAATAGTGGAAAATAAAATCGCCTCGTTTGATGAAGATAGCAGGCAAGCGCTTCAACAAATATCAGCTTTTAACGGGGACGTTGCTCTAAGCATGTTAAAAGGAAGCTCCCGTCAGATGGAGGGGAGGTTGCTTGATGTAATTGATCGAGCCATTGGAGAAGGACTTTTGGATTCCGATTTTCAATTAAACGACGAAATGATCGGATTCCTGGGGAAGCGACTTCAAGAAATTGTATACAAATCCATTTCCCCCTCTAAAAAAGAAGATATACATAATCAGATAGGCAAATACCAGGAAGACCTATATAATAAACATCTACTCTTTTCTGCCGCGCCACTTATCTATCATTTCAACCGATCAAACGACTTGGAAACTACTAATAAGTACATGCATATCCAGTCGGTCCTCGACAATAGAAATTTTAATTCCAAAGAGTCTCTATCTTACTCCTCTAACCCTGAAGAGGAAACAGATGTTCCGCTCAGCCCGGAAGACCTAAAAAAAGTGCCGGCTATCGTCAGAGATTTTGCGGCAGCAGTGCGCAGTTGCAGGCTTTATCCTTCCGGCAACAAGTTGGTCAGCAACGCAATAGGACTGCTCAACGAAGGAATCAACCAGGTTTTATGCAATAATGAAAAATTGAACATATCACGCATTAAAAATTCACTGGTAATAAACGGACAAAAAATAGACACCTCTGATTCCAAAATGGTAACAGAAGCCTTTTTTAATCTCCTAACTCGCTTTGACCTTGAAGGCATTTCTTTTTTTCCTGGCATTGTCGAACAGGAATTGACCTCTCTAATAGAAGAGCTAGGGCGTTCCGCTCAAAAGACATTTGATAAAAACTTCTGGGCCGAGTTTGCCAC
>JAZDIE010000107.1:0-4733 GCA_043805295.1 Pseudomonadota bacterium | reverse complement strand
AAATTAGTTTTTACACACCCCGTCCGCTTCGCGGCCACCCCTCTTGTTAGAGGGGACTTAGTAGTATTAACTACCTCAGTATATCGCCGGAGCAGTCACTTTTCACTTAGTTTTTCCAGCGTATCCCAAAATCCTGAAAACGATTTCTCTACACATGCAGGGTTTTTGATGCGCACCCCAGGAACAACCAGTCCGGCTATGGCAAACGCCATTGCTATTCTGTGGTCGTCATAGGTTTCGATAATAGCGCCGTGCGGTTTCCCGCCCTCTATAACCAGGCCGTCAGATAGAAGTTCCACATTTATCCCCATACTGGTCAATTCATTTTTAACCGCGGCAAGCCGGTCGGTCTCCTTTACTTTAAGATGCGCCACGTTGCGGATAACGGTCTTTCCTTGCGCAAAGGCCGCAACCACAGAGACAGTAGGAACCATGTCAGGCATCATCCCCATATCCACCGTAATACCGCGAAGCGCCCCGCCTTCCACTACAATGCCGTCGCTCTCATGGATCACCTTGCAACCCATTTGGGCAAGTAATTCAAGAACTCCAATGTCCCCTTGCCCTGATCTTCTATCAATCCCTAAGACCTTGATCCGGCTGCCAGAGATGGCGGCGGCGCCCCAAAAATAACTCGCGTTTGATGCGTCCGGTTCTATGACTACCTTGCCTGGTCTGTAACCAATACCACCTTGAACAATAAACCTCCCTTGATCCCCAGAGTCACCATGTTTTTTGTATTCCACAGACGCGCCAAACCGCGCCATTACCTCTTGAGTCATTGTTACATAGGGTTGAGAGACCAGATCGCTTTTCAGCCTGATATCAAGCCCATTGGCCGTACACGGCCCTATCATCAGTAATGCAGAAAGATATTGACTGCTAACATTTGCCTTTAGCGATACATCCCCACCCTTGACACCTCTGGTCTCGATGCAAAGAGGCGGACAACCATTCCCCTGTATGGAATATGCGCGAACTCCAAGCTGGACAAGGCTATCAAGCAGATCCTGAATAGGCCTTTCTGACATCCTTGCGCTCCCTGATAAGGTGTAAGTCCCTGACCCCAGGGCTGAAATAGCAGTTAGAAACCGGATGGATGTGCCTGAATTTCCGAATTGAAGGGTGTCAGGGCAAGCATTAGGGATTCCATTTACGCCCCTAACCGTTATCCTTGCAGAGGATTGATCAAGCTCAGCGCCTAATTTTTCAAGGGCTGTCGCAGTGTATCTTGTATCGTCGCAAAAAAGCGGATTTTCTATAACGCTCTCTCCATGCGCAAGCGAAGCGACAACCAATGCGCGATGGGTATAGCTCTTTGAACCTGGTATGGTCACTGAGGCTTCAGAGGCTTTAATCGGTAGAATCTCTTTAACCATGCACATATCCCATAAACCTTCAGCCTTCTTTATGTACCCTGGCGTGAGCCGCATTCCACATAACATCAAACGGGGCAGGCATACCTGTCCATATCTCAAACTGGGCAGCGCCCTGATAGACAAGCATGTCAAGCCCGCAGATCGCCAAACATCCAGCCGCGCGGGCGTCTTTCAACAAGTGGGTCTCAAGCGGTGAATAGACAGTATCCATAACCGCCATCCCTGACTTTAGACTTTCAGCCGGAAGAGGCGATGTATTTATATTTGGATGCATCCCCATAGTAGTGGCGTTTACTATCACCTGGGCGCCTGTATCCGCTATATCTTCAAGTAAAAAAAACTCACAACCCAACTCTTTAGCAAGCGTCGCGCCGCGATCCTTAGTCCGGTTCACAATAATCACACGCGCCCCTTCTTTTTTAACAGCATATCCTATTGCCCGGGCAGCGCCGCCCGCGCCAACAATGACAACCCTCTTTTCTTTCATCCCGCCGCCTATCTTGCCTAGCGCCTTGATCGCGCCGATACCGTCTGTGTTTGTGCCTGAAAGCACACCTTCCTTGTTTGTCACTGTATTCACAGCGCCGATCCCACGCGCTTGTTCATCAAAGGAATCGAGATATTTCATGATCTCTATCTTGTATGGGAGTGTGACGCTAACCCCATGTATGCCAAGCGTGCGCATAGCCTCCACTCCTCCCCTGACATCAACAATATCAAACGGGGCATAACAGGCGTCAATACCCAGATGTCTAAAGGCAGCGTTGTGCATTGCAGGGCTTAGGCTATGGGAGACAGGGTGTCCAAAAATTCCGTAAAGCATAGGATAAAGAGACATGTTTTTAAGTTATCACACCATCCAAGAATCGGCAACTTTTGATAGATTAACGGAACGGGCAGGCCCGTTCCCTACAGGATTTGGGTATCATTGTTAAAATTGTCCCATAGGGTTCAGGCCTGCCTGAACCATCTTGTCTTGTAATATTAGAAGGAAAAATGTAAAAGCCCAAAATGGCAGCAAGGCGTTTCTTCCTCAGTAAGGCTCTGATTCAATCAGGGGATGCTGTAATAACAGGGCCTGATGCAAGGCATATCCAACGCGTGCTCAGGCTTAAACCAGGGGATCGCCTTATGGTATATGACGGAGAGGGGGGAGAATACGACTGCAAGATAATAGAGGAGACGTCCGGGTCGGTTTCGCTTTTGCCCTTAAATATGCGCAATGCAGACAGAGAGTCGCCGGTTCGCATAACTTTAGGACAGTCCCTTATGAAAGGGGAAAAAAATGATTGGATAGTGCAAAAACTGGCCGAACTTGGCATATCTGCATTTATACCGTTTATCTCAGAGCGTTCTATCCTTAACCTCGATAATAACCGCGCTGTTTTGCGCGCAGACCGATGGCGAAGGATCGGGAGAGAGGCGTCAAAGCAATGTGGCCGGCGTCTCGATCTGGAAATAAAACCCATCTCTTCCCTTGATGATGTCCTGCATATTAAAGAGACCTATGCGGTAAAGATAATATTTTCAACTAATTATGATCCGCTCGCACTTAAAGAATTTTTGCCTAAAATCGCAGGTTCGCACTCTGTGATTGCGCTTATCGGCCCTGAAGGAGGATTTGCAGACAATGAAATTAAAAGCGCCCTGGAATGCGGCTATGTTGCAGTATCCCTTGGCCCAAGGACTCTCAGGGGAGAGACAGCCGCAATAGTTGCCGCGGGTATTCTCCAGTTTGCGGTCGGGGACATTGGATATCCAACAACGTTGCCTGAAATTAAAAATTCTGTTAAGATTCCTCCTTGTTAAAAGAGATTGCGGCCACAAATGGCCGGATACATCAACAATTGCTAAGCTGCATGAAGATAGAATAATGATTAAAGGTTTTATCAAGATAGATAAGGAAAGGTGCAAGGGGTGTGGCTTTTGTGTTGAGCATTGCCCCAAAAAAATTCTTAAAATTGGGACATTTTTTAATTCAAAGGGATATCTCCCTGCTGAATTTTCTCCCCTTGCCGGACATGACAACAAAAACAATTGTAACGGCTGTGCGCTTTGCGCAATAGTCTGTCCTGATATGGCCATAGAGGTATATCGTGAATAAAGAATTGCTAAACGGTTGCCATGTGATCGCAGAGGCTGCTATCCGCTCTGGGTGCAGATTCTATGCAGGCTATCCTATAACCCCGCAAAACGAACTTCCGGAATACATGGCATCAAGTTTTTCCGATATGGAAGGCGCGACCTTTATTCAGGCGGAAAGCGAGCTTGCTGCTATAAACATGGTAATGGGAGCTAGTATGACCGGAATGCGCGCCATGACCACCTCGTCCAGTCCGGGGATCAGTCTGATGCAGGAAGGGATATCTTACATGGCTGGCATGGAATTGCCGGCTGTTATAGTAAACGTAATGCGAGGCGGGCCAGGACTTGGAAACATCGCGCCTTCTCAGTCCGACTACTTCCAGGCGACACGAGGAGGAGGACATGGAGACTATCGCACAATAGTCCTTGCCCCGCATTCAGGACAAGAGATGGTATCGCTCACTATAAATGCGTTTGACCTCGCGGACCGTTACAGAACTCCGGTGATTATCCTATGCGACGGCATGATGGGACAGCTCATGGAACCAGTGATCTTTCCTGCGCCTATCAATCCCAGCGATATCCCCAAAAAAAACTGGATATTAGATGGCGCAAACGGCAGGGAACAACGTTCTATCATATCGCTTTTCTTGGGCCCTGACGCGCTTGAAGCGCATAATATGCGCCTTGCGGAAAAATATAAGCAGATATCTGACAATGAATGCAAAAGCGAACCATACCTGTTAGATGACGCAGATATATTTATTGTTGCCTTTGGCACTGCCGCGCGTATAGCGCGGGGAGCGGTTGACCAAGCGCGGCAAAAAGGAATTAGGGCTGGCCTCTTTCGGCCTGTTACACTCTGGCCTTTTCCTGAAAAAAAACTTCAGTATGTCTCCAGGTCGGCAAAAGCGATCCTTGTCTTTGAGTTAAATAACGGACAGATGATAGAAGACGTGCGATTAAGTGTAGGGGATATGTGTTCTATTAGTTTTTACGGCAGGCCAGGCGGATCAGTCCCTAATCCAGAAGATATTGAAGAATTAATTGCAGAATTGGCGGGATAAATGCTATTATGGTAACATGCGTTTTTAAAAAGCCATCTGTCATGACAGATGCCCTGTTTCATTATTGCCCAGGGTGTGGACACAGTATTGTTCATCGCCTGATAGGAGAGGTTATAGATGAGCTGGGCATAGCAGGCAAAACCATAGGCGTTCCTCCGGCAGGGTGCGCAGTCGTTGCCTATAACTATTTCAAGCTCGATAT
>JAZDIE010000106.1:0-10489 GCA_043805295.1 Pseudomonadota bacterium | reverse complement strand
TCATATCACATCAAACAGAATAAAATTTGGTAAAATAAACTCCCTCGACCGCCTTTGTCCCGAGGATACTATTGATCGTATCAACCATTCTATTCTTAGCTGCTTCTGTAAGAATTCTGTTTAGGTCTCCGCTGGTTGCCTGTTCCGAAAAAAAAATATAAAGCCGTTCCCGCAGCAACGCCTTTCTTTTTTCCATCGTTTCAGTCCGATAACCGCTGGAAGGCATCATGGCAATGCTGACATAAAGGTATGTGCCTTTAGTATTAATTAGCTGTCCTGGTTCTATTGGAACAAAAAATGGCCTAAGCTCTATCGGCTTTTCAGGCAACACAACAGGCTCGATCCACCCCTTTATCTCCCCTCGCACCGCGCCGTAAAAGACCTTTTCTACGGCTATCCTTGTCTGCTCCCCTGCCCTGCCGAAAAATAAATATCCGCAAATGCCCATAGCAATTCCCATAACAATGGAAATAACAATAGCGCAACAAGCAAATATTGTCCGGCGTTTTCGATACCATTTAATTTTAAAAGCAACAGGAGGGGTATCAATCTCCGGCTGGAAAGAGGGTTCAGCGATAAAGGGGGTATCATCTTCTTTGGCCGGTTCTTTCTCCGGCTCAAAGAGAAAATCCGCCTTATCCAGCTCGACCATCTCATGGCTGCGATCCTGCACATCCCCTTCGCCTAACGCCACTTCTGATGCAGAGGCGCCATCAGGAGTTATTGCGTCAAGCTCAGCCTCAAGCTTCGCCAGTTCATCCTCTATGTCTATAGGAGGAGATGCCCCTTCGTCTGCCATGCCTTACCTTTTTACACACCCCGTCCGCTTCGCGTCCACCCCTCTTGTTAGAGGGGACTTAGCAGCAAATGGACTTTTTACGAATCCATCAATTATAGTAACCTTGAAGTTTAGTTTTAAGCTTAAGCACCGCCTTAGTATGAATTTGCGAAATACGGGACTCTGTTAGATCCATAACATCCCCTATCTCCTTCAAGGTCAATTCATCGTAATAATAAAGCGACATCACCATCTGTTCGTTTATTGTAAGGGTCGCCAACGCCCCGCTTATCATCCTTCTTATCTCCATGCCATCGATGTAATTAAGAGGGGTCTTGTCCCCGCGTATTTGGTTTTTATAAGATTCCTGAGACTCAGAGTTGTCGGAAGCGTCCCGTATGAATTCGTCCAGACTCAAAACCGAGTACCCCTGGACATCCGCAACCAACTCATAGTATTTTTCAAGGTCAAGACCCATTACTGCGGCAACTTCCTCGTCTTCAGCCGGCCTCCCTGCCTTTGCTTCAGCGGCGCTCATAGCGTCTTCAAGCACTTGCATCTTTTTTCTGATTGACCTGGATACCTGGTCCATGCCTCTGAGTTCGTCCAGCATAGCGCCCTTTATGCGAAATTCTGCGTATGTCTTAAATTGAATATCACGGGCCGGATCAAACTTGTTTATGGCATCAACAAGCCCCAGCGCTCCCGCGCTCATAAGTTCATCAATAGAAATATGAGGTGGCACACGCATGATCATCTTTCCTGCTATATACTTGACAAAAGGGGCGTACTCTTCAATCAGCGCCTCACGTTCACGGATGGTCATCTCTCGTCTGGGGGTCGAATAATAGGAAATTTTGTGGCCGACAGACTGCATGCTGCTAGTTCCTTTCCTGTTGATAGTTTTCAGATTCCCGGTTACTGGCATGACGACACCATTTTTCTCCAAAAAAACTTTATGTTCCCATCTGATACTGAATTGTTACGCGGCTGTTCCAAAAGAGACCTGGCAAGCCGCAAGATGCTTTTGCTGGAAGCGGCTTCAGGGTATAACTGTACCAGTGCGCGCTGCTGTCTCACCGCTTTTTTGCACATCTCGTCCGTAGGAATAAAACCCAGGTAGTCAAACGAAATACCGCTCAAAAATCGGCTGACCGCTGCGCTTACATTCTTATAAACCGACGCGGCTTCGTCAGCGCCGCTCACCATGTTGACAAGCATGCCAAAAGAGTCTGTTCCGTGTTTAGTATGCAATACTTTGATAAGCGCGTAAGCGTCTGTCATTGACGTAGGCTCAGGAGTCGCCACTACAATCCGTTCTCCAGCCGCAATGTTGAAATAAAGCACATTGGACGATATGCCGGCGCTTGTGTCGATCAGCAAGATATCAAACAGGCTGTCAAGAGAGTCAAACTCGGAAAGGAGATGCAACTTCTCCCCCTCAGACAGATGGGTCAATTCGTGTATCCCGGAGCTGGCAGGGATAATACGAATATCCTCAGGACCGCTCATAATAACATCTGAGATGGACTTTTCTCCGCTAATTACATGGTTGATTGTATAACGTGGTCTTAGTCCAAAGATAATGTCTATGTTGGCAAGACCCAAATCCGCATCCAGAACCAAAACCCGCTTTCCCAACCTTTGCAATGTAATAGCAAGGTTTCCAACAATATTGGTTTTGCCGACCCCGCCTTTTCCGCTTGAGACCACTATCACACGTGGTGAAGATTCTCCCTGTGTACACACTGCTTTTTTTATTGCCATTGCGCCTTTACCTCTAAAATATTGCGCTTCTTTTTCTACCATCTGTCTTAATCCGGTCGCCTGATCCATAACATTTTCTCCGTCGAACTTGAGATTTTTATGAGTTCATCAAGAATAACTCTATGGTTTTACGAAACCATCAAAAGTTTCAACACCCCGATCTGTGAGGCCGCTTTTATATCTTCCGGAACCCTTTGCCCATCGGCAATAAACGATATAGGAAGATTCTTGCGCATAACCTGATTCACCATGCCCCCTCTTATTTTAGCCTCATCTACTTTTGTAAAAATATAGCTTGAAATACCTAGTTCGTTGAAGTTTTCAACCGCGGCTCCCATCTCCTGCTCGTTAGTTGAAACACTCAGCACCAGGTGCTTCTGTATATTCATGTCTGAAGAAAAAAGCGTGTTTAAACCATGAATATATTTTTTATCGTAATGACTTCTGCCAGCGGTATCTATAAGGACTATCGACTTATCACTGAATTGTGTAAGCGCCAGATTGAGATCCTTTTCGTTAAACGCAGGGAGACATGGAATTCCCAATATACGCGCGTATGTCCGTATCTGCTCAAGGGCAGCCACCCTGTAATTATCTATTGATATAAGCCCCACGCTCCGCTTTTGCTGAAGGCAAAATCTGGCGGCAAGCTTTGCTATGGTAGTAGTCTTTCCCACACCGGTCGGCCCTATAAAAGCCGCAATCTGCTTTTGAGAAGAATCTTTAAAAGGATCAGATATACTGATAGACTTTAATATCTCTTTCATGGTCTTTTCCCGCAAAAGCGCGGCATCTGCATGCAAAGCCTGATCTTCCAGAATGCCTGCCCTTTCAAAAAAACCCTGCACAAACGATTCTTCTATTCCTTTTCTTACAAGCATCCCGTAAAGGCTGATCAACCCTGGATGCATCCTGGCCCGTTCCCAAAACCCCCAGGACTTGTTCATGAAACATAGCATTTCTTTTATTGTGGCCAGTTCCGCGGCCATTGATTTTTCCGGATACACAGCTTCTTCTGATATCGAACGGGAGAGAACCACCTCGTTGGTATCACCCCTCCCTGTAACCGCAGTGACTATAAACCGGTCTCCGTCCCGGCCAAGCGTTCCGACAGATCCGATGGGGATCCTGCGGGTATCCAATATCATGGCGTCCACGCCCAAGTCTTTTTTAACTTGCTCTATTGCTTCCTGGATAGTCCGTCCGGTATACTGTTTAGGCTGCATTTTTTATTTTTATTACTCCTATTGCCTTATAATTCATGTTGTGCAAAATTTCAGCGTGAGAGAGCACGGTTATTTGCGACATGAACTGCTCCAGCATCTTTCTTAAATATCTCCTGATTATAGGCGAACAAAGAATAACAGGCTGCTCGTTTTTAGCTAATACCCGCTCGACTTCTTCTTTCACGCACGTGATGATCCTCTTAGCTGCCTTAGGTTCAATTGCAAGATATGAACCATGATCAGTACGTTGAATGCTGTTCGCCAAAATCTTTTCCAGGTCATCATCAAGTGTGATTACAGGAAGAACTCCGTCAGAGCGAAGATACTGAACCACTATGGTGCGCGCAAGCCGCTGTCTTACATATTCGGTAAGCACCTCAGGATCTTTAGTGACCGGCGCGTAATCCGCCAAGGTCTCTACAATCGTAAGCAGATCACGGATAGTTACCTGTTCTCTTACCAAATTTTGCAGAACTTTCTGGATAATACCCAAAGGTATCAAACCCGGAGTCAATTCCTCTACAGCCTTGGGGTGTGTTTTCTTCAGGTTATCCAGCAGGTCCTGCACCCCCTGACGATCCAATAGCTCGTCTGAGTGCTTTCGGATTACCTCAGTCAAATGCGTTGCTATGATAGTCGGGTTATCCACCACCGTATATCCTGAAAATGCCGCCTCATCTTTTTTACTCTCAGGAATCCAAACAGCAGGGAGGTTAAAGGCTGGCTCTATAGTAGCAATCCCGGATATCTTCCTGGTAACATTACCCGGATCCATGGCAAGAAGGTGTTTAATCATCAGTTCGCCCTTTGCCACTTCCACCCCCTTGATCAGAATACGGTACTCGGTTGGGCCAAGTTTCATATTGTCCCTGATGTGCAAAGGCGGCACAATAATACCCATATCTATAGCAAACTGGCGTCTAATCCCGCGTATCCGTTCAAGTAGCTCCCCGTCCTGATCTCTGTCTACAAGAGGTATAATCCCATACCCAACCTCCAGCTCCAAAATGTCGAGCATAAGAAGATGTTCCACCGGCTCAGGCCCTGCCGTAGGCTTTCTTGTGGCAGTCTCTTTAGCTATCTTAACCTTTTTAACAGCCTGCTCTCTGCGAACAAGGTAAGCGCTCCCTGCCATGATGATGCCAATAATGAAAAATGAAAGATGAGGCAACCCAGGAATAAGGCCGAAGAAAAAAAGTATAATAGAGGACATATAGATCGCTTCTGGCCTGGATAAAAACTGTTTCGCAAGCTCTGATCCCAGACTAGCCTCAGTGGCCGCCCTGCTTACCACAATGCCTGAGGCGGTGGAAACCAAAAGAGACGGTATCTGAGTGACAAGTCCATCTCCGACAGTCAACAATGTGTAGGTCTGTGCGGCTGAGAGTAAAGACAAGTTTTTTTGTATTGTTCCAATAATGAAACCACCGACAATATTAACCAGCAATATCGCTATCCCTGCTATCGCGTCTCCACGCACAAACTTGCTTGCTCCGTCCATAGCGCCGTGGAACTCGGCCTCCCTGTTGATCTCCTTACGCCGTGTACGCGCCTCATCTTCATCTATGAGTCCAGCGTTCAAGTCTGCGTCTATGCTCATTTGTTTGCCTGGCATAGCGTCAAGCGTGAATCTGGCGGCCACCTCTGCGATACGAACAGAACCTTTTGTGATAACTACAAAGTTGATCACTACCAGTATTATAAACACGATCACTCCGACCACATAGTTTCCGCCAACCACAAAGCTGCCGAATGATTGAATGACCGTGCCGGCAGCCGACGTGCCCTCGTGGCCGTAAAGGAGTATCAGTCTGGCCGACGCGATGTTCAGCGAAAGCCTGAAAAGTGTGGCTACAAGCAATACAGTAGGAAATGTATGAAAATCCAGCGGATTGACCGAGTACATTGCTATAAGTAAGACTAGTATAGATACGGTAATATTAAGAGCCAGCAGAACGTCCAAAAGAACTGTGGGAAGCGGTATGAGCATGATCATCAAAATTCCGACCATCCCGACTACCATTGCCGCATCGCTTCCAGCGACAAACCGTTGCGACATCCCCTTTTGAGCCTCTGCCTTTACTGCCATTATAATACGCGTCCTTTCAGTTTATAGACATAAGCAAGCACCTCGGCCACAGCCTGATAGAATTGAGATGGAACCTCCTGGCCAATTTCCACAAGTTTGTAGAGCGCTTGCGCGAGCACTTTGTTCTCAACTATAGTGATGTCATGCTGTCTTGCGATTTCTTTTATCTTTTCCGCAACTATGTTGGCCCCTTTTGCCAGAATCTTAGGTGCTCTCATGCTAGAGCTATCGTAGGAAATAGCCAAAGCAAGGTGAGTAGGGTTAGTAACTACAACGTCCGCCTTAGGCACATCCTGCATCATGCGGGCCTTTGCCATCTTGTATTGTATGCTACGTATCCTGGATTTAACTCTGGGATCTCCTTCCATCTGCTTGTTTTCTTCCTTCGTTTCCTGCTTAGTCATCCTCAGCTTTTTCTCAAACTGCCATCTTTGAAAGGCATAATCCGCTATCGCCATGACAAGCATTGCAATAGTTACCCGCAAAAAAAGCTTAAAGATAATTTTCATTGCATATATTAGAATTGAAGATACCCCCATATGCGCAAGCGGGAGCATGGTTTTAAATTCTGACTTTATCGTGTAATAGGCTATCCCGCCAATTATCGCCAGCTTCCACAAGGACTTAATCAGTTCACTCAACGCTTGAAAGCCGAACAGTCTCTTTAAACCAGACAATGGACTAATCGCCGTAAATTTAGGTTCAAGGGGCTTTGAAGTAAAATTGAACCCGACTTGAACCAGGTTCGCAAAAATTCCTGTCAAAAAAACTACTATTAATATAGGGGCTATTATAAGAATAAAGGTGTATATGGAATTATTGATAAGCCTCTTGCATCCGGCAAGGTCAATATCAGTAATAGAAAGCATCCCGAACCCCTGACTCATGACTATTGAGAGTTGGTGATGTATGTAGCCCGCAAACATCAGCAGGCTGATCATACCTGTAAAGACAACAGAGACCGAGGCAAGCTCCCTGCTTCTCGCAACCTGCCCCTCTTCCCGTGCGTGTTCTTTCCGCTTGTCGGTAGGTTTTTCAGTCTTTTCCTGGAAGGATTCTTCAGCCATACGCTATGCCTTCATCAATTTCATGGCATTGATCAAAATCCCATCAAGCCCGTCTATGTATCCCCTAATAAATTGAAGCATAATACTAAGAGAGAGACCAAAAAATATCAGTCCGACTACGATCTGGATTGGAAACGATATTATAAGTACGTTCATCTGCGGTATAAACCTGGCGCATATGCCAAATCCCGCGCTGACCAGCAGCAAGACAACGATAACCGGAGCCCCAATTTTGATGGCTGATGAAAATATCTGCGCTCCTGCATTATTTACTGTTTCAAATAGACCTTGGCTTAAACACATGGAACCAACATGTAATATATCAAAGCTCTCTTTTAATCCTCGCAACAGGACGTGGTGGCCGTTGAATATAAAAAATGCCACTATGGCAATCCAATACCCGAATTGAGCCATTACAGACGATTCCACCCCTGATTGAGGATCAATTACATTAATAATGGAAAACCCAATCTGGAACCCTGCAAGTTCTCCGGCCAATTGAATGCCCGCGAAAAAAATATAGATAATCAATCCCAATGTCGTCCCAATCATAACCTCTCCCACCACCAGTGTTGCGATAGCAATCCAGCTTTCCGGAAATTCAGGCAACGAGTGCTTTACCACAGGGAATAACAGGGCGCTGATAACAAGCGCAAGTCCGGCCTTAAGTCGCATATGTATGCTCTGTCCGCCGAAAATAGGCATCAAAAAAAGAAGGGTGGAGACACGAGTTAAAACCAGCAGGAACAATTTGATATCTCCTAATGTAATGCCGAGTTGTTCCACATTCATCATCTGATATAACCTGGTATGTTTTGTATGATAGTCTTTGTATATTCCATCAGACTCCCAAGTATCCACGGGAGAAAGAATAGGAGACCAAGCAATACCGCAAGTATTTTAGGCACAAACGTCAATGTCATCTCCTGTATAGAAGTCACGGCCTGAAATATGCTCACCGCAAGCCCTATCACCATACCCAGCCCCAGCATTGGAAGCGCCGCCATTATTGTGGTTTTTATCGCCTCTTGCGCAAATCCCACCAGAAATTCAGGAGTCATAATTCACCGATTGACCACAGACCACAGACAATCTGTGGTCTGTGTGTCCACTAATCACCCTGTAAAACTTTTGACCATTGAGCCTACAATAAGGTTCCACCCGTCCACCAGCACGAAAAGCATCAGCTTAAACGGAAGTGAGATCATCACTGGAGGAAGCATCATCATGCCCATGGAAAGAAGAATGCTGGCGACTACCATGTCTATTATTAAAAACGGTATATAGAGAACAAAGCCTATTATAAACGAGGTCTTTAACTCGCTTACAATAAACGCAGGAATCAATACCGAGGTTGAGACCTCTGATGGGCTATGCAACTTTGGGCTGCCGGACATATCCAGAAAAAGCGCCAAGTCTGTCTTTCTGGTTTGCTTCAGCATAAACTCCCGCACAGGCTCCATAGCCTTCTTAAAGGCGTCTTCCTGGGATATCTCCTCGGCTAAATACGGCTTTATGGCGTTTTGGTTTATCTTTTGCCAGACAGGGGTCATGATAAAAAAGGTGAGAAAAAGTGACAGACCTATGACAATCTGGTTAGGCGGCATCTGGTGTGTCCCCAGCGCCTGCCGCAAAAACGAGAACGTGACGGCCAAACGGGTAAAAGAGGTCATCATTATAAGAATAGCAGGCGCAAGTGAAAGGATAGTCAAAAGCGCGATAATCTCGATCAACATAGAAACCTGCTTCGGATCATTTGTATCGCCTAAACCTATCTGCAATGTGGGAAATGGAACCGCTGAAACATGCGGACACACACACAGGATCAAAAAGGCCGTAAGACTAATGATCATATGGGTTCTATGAGCCATTCGACATTGCCCCCTCATTTTTCACATCTCCACTTGTCGCTATCGTCTTTGTCAAAAGGGAAATGCTATCCTGAGATACCCCGATTAAAAGCCTTTCATTAAGAACCTCTACAAGTAAAAGATGTGATTTGGAACCTACAGGAAGCGAAGCAACCAGTTTAATGAGCTTGTTGCTGCTTCCTGACCCTCTGAATAAAGAAACTCGTTTCATAAGGTATATCGTCAATACCAGGAGTCCAAGCACAATGCTCAGCTTAGCAATCATTTTTATGATAGGGGCTAATACATCCATCAGATTATTCCATTACACTTTGTTTAACACACCCCGTCCGCTTCGCGTCCACCCCTCTTAATAGAGGGGATTTAAAAGGGCGCGCGAATCTTTCTGCCTTTACTTGAGCGACTTAATACGCTCAAGCGGACTTACTATATCGGTCAATCGTATGGCGAACTTTTCATTCGCCACAACCACCTCGCCTCTGGCGACAAGTCTGTTATTCACAAGCACTTCCATCGGATCTCCAGCAAGCTTGTCCAATTCAATTACCGAGCCTGCTCCAAGTTGGAGCAGGTCGTTAATAAGCATTGTAGTGCGGCCAAGCTGAACCGAGATCTCAAGTGGGATATCGAGTATAAAGTCAAGCGGCCTGGACTGCCCCCCTGCCCCTTGACTTGGCGTACTGCTTCCTGCTGTTGCCGCCGTCCCGCTGTCGGAAAACGCAGCATCCCATTCATCCATTCCAATCTCGTCGCTTATTACGCTCATATCTGACTCCTTTTTCTTCGCGCATGTAGTTTAACCGCCTTATTACCTTTAAGTGTCCCTGCAAACCCTCTAAACTTAGGAATACCTTGCACCTTAACAAGTAACGGATCACGGGTGTAGGTATTGAGTTGAACAATATCGCCGGCCTTAAAATCAAGAAGCTGCCTTCCGGTGATAGTTGTGGTTCCCAGCATTCCGACTACATCAACCCTGGCCTCGCATATACGCTTCTGGAGCCTGGTTTTCCAACCAATGTCCACTTCCAACTGATCGCTTTGAAACCCTGCGCACAACTTCCCGCGCACCGGCTCAATCGTAGAATACGGAATGCATATAACTACGTTGCCGGCTGTCTGATCCAATTCCACGTCGTATCTAATTACAAGCACCACATCGCTACCAGGCACAATAGCCGCAAATTGGGGATTCATCTCACTCCTGACAAATACCGCCTTTATTTCATGCACCTGCTCCCAGGCTAGTTCAAAGTCTTTCAAAGACATCATGACAACCTTATTTATCATCTGGTTTTCTATCGGAGTAAAATCACGGCCTTCTATCTTCATATTGCTTATGCCAGATCCGCCCAGGAAAGAATCAACCAGACTATAGACCAGCCTGCTTTCTATAACGAATATGGCGTAACCTCTCAAAGGCTCCATTTTAAAAATATGAATGCTTGTCGGAACCGGCAGCGAACGTATAAACTCGCCAAACTTGATTATATCCGTGGAGGCGATGCTGACATCCACCAGTTTGCGAAGAGCAGTGCCGAGGTTTGTTCTAAAACTACGCGCGAATCGCTCGTTAATGATATCCAGTGTCGGCATCCTGCCGCGGATCATCCGATCCTGGCTTTCAAAGTCCCATTTATCTATATCAGGCCGATCAGCAGCAGCGACGCTCTTCTCCGTCTCTACCTCTC
>JAZDIE010000105.1:0-11943 GCA_043805295.1 Pseudomonadota bacterium | reverse complement strand
ATTGAATCATCTGAGTCTAAAGATTTAATTGATATCCGTAATATAATGAAACAACAGATTGATTCTTTTAAAAAGATTGGCCGAGTTTTTACAAACAAGGATTGTAATATTGAGTATCAGCCAGACGAAAATATGCCCCTTGTGAGGGTAGTATACCATGATTTTGCTCTTTGCATAGATTTTTTGATTCTGTTTTTATATCAAAAGAGTGCGCTTAGTGGGACTTACTCCAAGATAGCAATAACGAGCAAGATCGAAAATGAAGTAATACATCTCGATTTTACAACCAATGGACCAAGCATATTCCAGTACGACCATATTGTTATAAATGCCTCGACCGGCATTTCATTATCTAAAGTGCCTGAACGTGATATGCGAGGCCTTTTTGGGCTATATTACGCAGTGCTTCCTTTAAAAAAAAACGATGCGTCGATTGTTGTTCATAGCGAATCAGGCAATAATAAAATATCTTTGCTAATTCCTGTAATAAGGTAGATTCTTTTTTGTAAAAGAGTTTGGTGTCTTAAAGCGTTTTTGCTAAGCTGTAAAAAAAAAACCAGAATCTCCGTCCATTCAACCATATTCATGAAATATAATCCGAGAGTTACCAAAGGAGGAAAAATGCTACCCAGATATTTTTGCCGTTATTTTATACGTCATGCCGTTATTTTAATAGGGGTTATTATATTATGTTGCGGATGCCTGACAAATGAAGAAAGGATCAAGTGGCATGAAACTCGGGCGCAACAATATATTGATAAACATCAATACCAGGAAGCGATCATTGAACTTAAAAATATAGTGCAGCTTGATCCTAAAAGTCCTGATGCTTATTACCGGCTTGGCGAGATCTATCTTGAAGCCAATAAGCCTAATGAGGCGTTTCAGTCTTTTTACTATGCGGCGGATGTTGATCCATGCCATGTCAATGCCCAACTAAAGCTTGCCCAGATTTTTTTTCTGGCCAATAAGCTTGAGGATGCCCATTCTCGCATTGAAATATTGTTGAAACATGAACCTACCAATTTAGATGGGCTTTTGCTGTTGGCAGGTATTCTTAGTAAGGAAGGCAAACTGGATGACGCTATTAAGGCAGTGAATGATGCAATAATTGTTAAACCAACAAGTGATGAAGCGTATCTTTTGCTTGGGCAGTTTTTAACAGAGGCCAAGAGGTATGATAGTGCCGAAAAGGCGCTAAAAAAGGCGATTGAGATCGATTCTAAGCCTCCGAGGGGGCAATATGCGCTTTCGCAGTTTTATGTCAGCTTTAAAGAGTTTGAAAAAGCAGAAAAAGAACTTCAAAAAATACAGAGTCATTTCCCAAACGATGCTATTCATAACCTCAACCTTGCGCGTTTTTATCTCTCGATTAAAGAATTTGAAAAAGGGGAGGGTGAATTACGTAAAGCGATCGAAAAAGAACCCCTTAATCCGATTTATCTTATAGAGTTGGCGAGGTTATATCAGAGTCAGAATGTGCAGGATAAGGCCGAGTCTTGTTTTGTACAAGCTACCCAGGTTGTCCCAAAAAATGTTGATCCATTGTTGCATCTCGCACGTTATTATTCAGAAACCAAACAGTTGCCTAAAGCGATTGAAGCCTGGGGGAAAGCCCTGGAAGTCGCTCCTGATGACCTTAGACCTATGCGGTCTTTGGCGGACTCATATCTTGAGACAAAAGACATTGAAAAAGCCAGGAATGATATTGATCAACTCTTAAAGAAAAACCCTAGCGATGTTCCTGGCCGTATTTTGAAGGCTCGTCTATATTTAATGCAACAAGATTATGCGGCAGCGCGTGATATATTAACTCAAGTCTACCAGGATGATCCAAGTTCGGGTGAGTCGCTTTATTATGAGGCAATGGCGCATCTTGGACTGGGGAATGAAAAATTGGCTAGGGTTCGTCTTGAAAAATCAGTAGAGATCGCTCCTGATTCAGTGGCGGCCAGGATGCTCCTTGGTAAGATATCATATAGAGAAAGAGACTTAGATGGCGCTAAAAAGCATTACGAAGAGGTACTGCGCTTGAAGCCAGGCAATCAAGACGCGCAGCAGATGCTGGGGCGTATCTATCTTGCCGAAAAGGATTTTACAAAAGCCGAAAGCCTGTTTCGCAAGGTGGTAGAGGCATCGCCTGATAATCCTGCTGGGCATATTTCTTTGGGGATGATGTATGGCATTCAGGGGAGAGACGAATCGGCTATGGAGGAATTTCAGACAGCGTTGGACAAGTCATCGGAATCAGTCGAGGCAATGAGAAATATTGTTGCGCTTTACTTAAAAGG
This sequence comes from Pseudomonadota bacterium, assembly GCA_043805295.1. Lineage (GTDB taxonomy): Bacteria > Desulfobacterota > Desulfobacteria > Desulfobacterales. The sequence goes on along the minus strand of JAZDIE010000105.1, from coordinate 9,652 downwards.
GAAAAACAGAGATAAAGCGCTTCAGTTTTGCGGAGAACAGCTCAAAAAACATTCAAATGACGCTGCAATCAGCGCATTAATATATTATTTAGAAGGGAAGGTACACCTTTCGGTGAAAGATTATAAGGCTTCAGAGGAAGCCTTTAAAAAAGCTGTAATGCAAAACGCTGATTGGCTTGAACCGTATGTACAGTTGGCGATGATTTATGGGACAACGCAGAGAATTGATGAGGCGATTTCCGAGTATGATAAGATTTTAAACAAAAATCCTTCATATGCGCCTGCTGCTATGTTTCTAGGCATGCTTTTGCAACAAAAAGGAGATACCGCGTCTGCTAAGAGATATTATGAAAAAGTGCTTGAGTTACAACCCGGTTTTGCGCTTGCCGCAAATAACCTGGCGTGGTTGCTTCTTGAAGAAGGTGGAAGTGTTGACCAGGCTCTGACTCTTGCCCAGAACGCAAAAGAAAAGATGCCGGATGATCCTAGTGTGTCCGATACCCTGGGATTTGCGTATTATAAAAAGAATGTGTTTGGAAGCGCTATTGCCCAGTTTGAGGATGCGCTTGAAAAGATGCCTAATGACCCCACAATAAATTTCCATCTAGGCATGGCATATCTAAAAAGTGGTAATGCCGAAAATGCCAAGCTTTACCTTGAAAAGGCGCTTGAGCTGAATCCGAATTTTTCAGGAAAAGACGAGGCGAGAGAGGCATTACAATCGATCAAGTAGAGTGATTTTAAACAAAAAAATAGGCCAGAGGACGCTGTCCATATCCACTGGCCTATAAGAAGAAAAGTGAAATTTTACTTTTTAGCCCGTCATTTTTTTTTGGCAATCCCTGCAATCCCAACAAACCCAGCGCCTAAAAGTAGCATTGTAGCAGGCTCAGGTACAGGAGTAATTCCTGTGACCGTCAACTGGTATGGCCCATAAGTGGCACTCTTGCTGCTTGATGCCAGAAGAGTATACTTGCCGGTAGCAGTCAATGTATATGCTGTGATTAGAGCGTTTTTGCCTGAGCCGATCACCATAGGCGGCAGATTGCTGCCCGAATCATCATCATCGACTAAAAAGGTTAATGCGGTATCATCACCATATCCCTGATATAGAGATACATACGGATCCAATGTTGACGCATCATAGATGTCGTCTCCGTCAGTATCCCGATTCGAGATTCTGTTCATTGAGATAGTAACAACATCTCCTGCTGTTCCCTCAACCCACCAATAATCAGTGTCAGTAGCTGGATCAATCAAGGCAGAACCAGGTATGCCATTGGAGAGTTGACCATTATATGTAATGGGAACCGCATTGGCCAAACCGTAACAGCTTAACAGCAGAATTAAAAAAACAGATAAAAAAACTTTTTGTTTCATGACTCCTCCTTTTTTAAGAATTTCTTAAATCTCTCTTATGACATAACAATGAAATTGTATAGTATATTTTTGTTGTCTTTTAAATTAAATAAACTGAACCCCGCCTTTATAAAGGCTTTGGCTCGCTGCGCTTATCCATGTAATTTGAGCCTTTGTGGTGGGACGATTTATATTAAGATGCGAAAGATCTATGTCAAAGTCTGTTGAAAAATCTATTCCCTTTCCTTTTTTGCAGGCAAACGAAAGTCCGCCTCTTGATATGTCGAGGGCAAGCACTTCAATCCGTTCTTTACGATCCCTATCATAGATAGGGTTTACAACGAAGAATACAGGGAATCTCCCTTTTTTTCTGGGAAAACGTCTTCTGTTCGAACTTATTGCCTTTCTTCGCTCTATTGCCGCATCTAACACTTCTACAATATCCTTAAGGCGGCATGGTTTTGTTAGAAATCCGTCAATATGGACGTTGTTGATCATTGCTGAAACCATACGGTGTGTAATGAGCGTCCTTGTGCACAGGATGGATACAATGCGCGGTTTTTTCTTTCTGACCTTAGCGATAAACTCAATCCCATCCATATCAGGTGTCTTGTAGTCTGTAATAAGAATATCAAAATCTATATTATCAAGTTTGGCGAGAGCTAGTGATGGGTTGGTATAAGCAATGACCGAATAGCTGCACATTTGGAGGAGATCTCGCAACTCATTGAGGGTTGTGGGATTATCATCCAGAAGCAATACTCTTTTTGTGTTTTGTATTACTTGACGGTTATCCATACTGTTTGGTAATATACTTTTATTAATCTCAGACAACTAGAACTGGTTACGGTATAAGATTATTAGTCCCAGATTGACTGAACTGTAGAGTCAATCTACAATAGTAGCGTAGATCATTACCATATAACATCAGAGCCTTCAAACATTATTTTATTCCAATCTTTGATGATGACATCCGTATCGTAAATTGTATCACTCTTACCATCTATCTGTGTTGTTCTGATAAAACCTGCGGTTATTGAGAAGAAAAAGTTATGGCTAATGTGTTGTTAGATAAAAAAATAATACTTGGAGTCTGTGGCGGAATAGCTGCTTATAAGGCATTAGATATACTTCGCTTACTTATTAGTGAAGGTGCCAGGGTGCGTGTAGTAATGACAGTGGCTGCTGCACATTTTATAAATCCACAGACATTTGCAGTACTCTCAGGAGAACCAGTTTTTACTGAATTGTTTCAAGAGGGGGAGGGGTGTGAGGTCAGGCATATTGTGTGGGCTAAAGAGGCGGATGCCTTGGTGGTAGCGCCAGCCACAGCAAACACTATTGCAAAGATGTCATATGGGCTTGCTGATAATCCGCTTACCACGTTGCTTCTTGCTGTAAGTTGTCCTCTCCTAGTTTGCCCCTCTATGAATACCCGTATGTATCAGAATGCGATTACTCAAGAGAACTTGAACCGGCTGAAAAAAAATGGCATTTGGATACTTGAACCAGAATATGGCGCTATGGCGTGCGGAGAAATTGGACAAGGGCGATTGCCGGCGTCTGAACGGGTTATTGAAGAGATAAAAAAAATGTTTACAATACCTGATTTAAAAGGCGAGATCTGCCTTATTACTGCCGGGCCAACGCAAGAGCCTCTGGATCCGGCCAGACATATCAGCAATCGGTCTTCAGGAAAGATGGGGTATGCTTTAGCAAGGGCGGCAAGCAGGAGAGGAGCCAAGGTGGTGTTGATAAGCGGTCCCACAAGCCTTAAATCGCCTGTTGATGTAGAGCTTGTCAGGGTGCGTACAGCAGACGAGATGTCAGATGCGGTATTAAGATACTTTGAAACTGCCTCTATTATCCTTAAGGCTGCTGCGGTTTCAGATTACAGGCCCGCAGATATTTTCCAGCACAAGATCAAGAAAACTGGCGCTAGGCTTGTTATGGATCTGGTGAAAACGCCAGATATATTGCAACTTTTGGGGGAACGTAAGGAAGGGCGTATACTCGTAGGGTTTGCCGCAGAAACAGAAAAAATAGTTGAGAATGCCAAGTCAAAATTAAAGACCAAGAATCTTGACCTTATAGTGGCTAATGACATAAGTCTTGCTGATTCAGGATTTGATGTTGATACTGACCGCGCTACTCTTATATTCAACAATGGAACCATAGAGCCGCTTCCGCTTTTAACTAAAGATCAATTAGCCGGGATTGTCCTTGACAGGGTAGGAGAGATTAAACGGCTGAAATCGTGTAATGGATAGAATAATCAGGGATATACGAGACTATTTTGAATATTTAAGAGAGAGCGGCTGCCAAGGACTTCCTTTTTCCAATAAGACACGAGAGATACTTGATCGCTGGGGTCGCCGAGATGACCTGGGAGATATTAGGAATGAATTAAAAGATTGTCACAGGTGTAAGCTTTGCGCAGGACGTAAGAATATAGTGTTTGGGAAGGGAGATCCTCATGCGCGGCTTGTATTTGTAGGAGAGGGACCTGGATATGAAGAAGACATACAAGGAGAGCCTTTTGTTGGCGCGGCTGGCCGGCTTTTAACAGATATTATCAAGGCCATAAATTTAACCCGTAATGAGGTGTATATATGTAACGTGGTTAAGTGCCGTCCACCGCAAAACAGAACCCCTGAACCTGAAGAAATCAGAGAGTGTAAGCCGTTTTTGTTACGGCAATTGAAGGCAATATGTCCAAAAGTGGTTTGTACCCTTGGAGCAGTTGCAACTCAGGCGCTTCTTAAGACTAATGAAGCTATAACACGATTGCGCGGGAAGAGTTATGATTATCAGGGGATGTGTCTTATACCGACGTATCACCCTGCTTATCTTCTGCGTAATCCAGGGAAAAAGCGCGAGACATGGGAAGACATTCAAATGGTACAGAAAAAGTTGAGTGTGGTTGATTATGAACATAATATTTAGCATTTTACTGTTGTTTAGCATTTTGATTCCATCTCCATGTATTGCCGCAGGTGATGTCTATATTGTTCGTGCGGAAGGGACGATAAATCCAGGCATTGCCGGTTTTTTGGCAGGAAAGATACAAAAGGCGTCTCAAGACAGAGCTGCATGTATAGTGATCGAACTGGACACTCCAGGAGGTCTTGACCTTTCCATGCGCGTGATTGTTAAGGAGATATTGGCGGCCAGTGTGCCGGTTGTGGTATTTGTATCGCCATCAGGAGGCAGGGCTGCCTCAGCGGGTGTGATGATTACCCTTGCGGCTGATGTTGCTGCTATGGCGCCCGGAACCAATATTGGCGCAGCACATCCGGTCAATATCGGTAACGACAAGATGGACAGGACCATGTCAGAAAAGGTGACAAACGATATGGTCGCATACATTACCAGCATCTCGGAGAAGAAGGGCCGAAACGCAGAATGGGCTGAGAAGGCAGTCCGTCAGAGCGTGTCAATAACCGAAAAAGAGGCGCGTAAGATTAACGTAATAGATATTATAGCAAAAGATATAGACGACCTCTTGAAGCAGATTAACGGCCGTCCAATAAAGGATAAAACAGATATCAAGACTGATGGGGTAAAACGGGTCTACCTTAAAGAGAACTTGCGGGACAATATACTGAAGACGTTAAGTGATCCTAATATTGCATATATTTTTATGATGATAGGATTGGCTGGCATTTATTTTGAACTTTCCCATCCTGGCGCGGTCTTTCCAGGCGTGATAGGCGCTATTTCTTTAATATTGGCTTTTTTTTCATTTCAGACATTGCCGGTAAACTATGCAGGGCTTTTGCTGGTGCTGCTTGCAATCATACTTTTTATGCTTGAAATAAAGATCGCAAGCTATGGGCTTTTAAGCTTGGGAGGAACTTTATCGTTACTGCTGGGATCGCTTATGCTATTTGATGTCGGGTACGAGACAGGGGTTAAACTTTCATTAAACGTGGTTATACCTACAATTCTTACAGTTTCGACATTTTTTATTGTTGTCGCGGGGTTGGCATTTAGAGCACAGACTGCGAAGGTGAGGACAGGGATAAAAGGATTGATCGGGGAGATAGGTGTCGTAAAAAAAACCTTGGCGCCAGAGGGGAAGGTTTTTGTGCATGGCGAACTATGGAATGCTGTTGCAAACGAAACAATAGATATCAACGAGAAGGTAAGTGTGATAGCGGTGAATGATCTTGTGGTAAAAGTGGAAAGAATAAAGGATTAAAGAAGGAGGGTAAAAAATGTCTTATGCTGTAGTAATTATAGTGCTTGTTGTTTTTTTTCTTTCAAGCTCTCTAAAGGTGTTAAACGAATATGAGCGTGGCGTGATTTTTCGGCTTGGCCGCGTGATCGGCTCAAAGGGGCCAGGGCTGATAATTCTTATTCCAGTAATTGACAAGATGGTGAAGGTTAGCCTTCGTCTTATTACGTTGGATGTAGAGCCACAGGATGTTATCACCCGTGACAATGTTTCTATTAAGGTCAATGCGGTAATCTATTTTAGGGTGATGGATCCTACAAAGGCGATAATTGAGGTGGAAAACTATCTCTACGCAACCTCGCAACTCGCACAGACTACTTTAAGAAGCGTATGCGGCGAGGGGGAACTCGATGATTTGCTGTCTGAGCGTGAGAAGATAAACAGCCAGCTTCAGGAAATTTTGGACAAGCATACAGACCCCTGGGGTATTAAGATAAGCACTGTTGAGCTCAAGCATATAGATTTGCCGCAGGAAATGCAGCGCGCTATGGCCAAACAGGCTGAGGCGGAGCGGGAGCGTCGCGCAAAAGTGATCAATTCAGAAGGTGAGTTTCAGGCTGCTGACAAACTTGCGCAGGCGTCTAAGATTATTGAACAGCATCCGGTTGCATTGAAATTGCGTTATTTGCAGACACTGAGGGAGATAGCCGTGGAGAACAACTCCACAACAATTTTTCCCATACCGATTGATATGTTCAGGCCTTTCCTGGATGCCTTTTCAAAACGGGAAAAAGCATAAAGACGAGTAACTATTTAGGTGGATAGACTGAAGGCTTAAGGTTTTTAGGGATAATTCATTTCTCTGAATAGTTGCAAAGACGATTGATTTATTTGTCATCTTATGTAATATTGATCTAATCAATGCGTAACTATTTAGTGTGGATAGATTTTTAGACTGTAGGAACGCACCATGCCAAGCTCAGATTGGCCATGTGCAACAACTAACAGCCTTCAGTCTAAACACCTGAATAGTTACCTCAATGCCTTACTGAAAAAGAAAAGGGGTGTCGGATGGGGTCAAAAAAAGACAAAAAGGTTAAAGAAAAACCATTGAACAGGATGACTGCAAAAGAGTTGAGGGAGATCGCGCTTGGAGTGCCAGATGTTGCTGGTGTTCACGGCATGAACAGAGTGGAGATGGTCAGCGTTATCAAAAAAGCGCGTGGAATTGCCGATGATAAGCCTAAGAAATCTGATACTTCTGTGCGGGGACTAAAGGTAAAAGTAAAAGTGCTTAAGGTTAAGAAAGAAGATGCTATAAAGGATAAGGATGCCAAGAAATCCAGACTTTACAGGCGCAGGATCAGCCGGCTTAAAAAGAGGATTCGGCTCGTTGCTTGATTATGAAGCATATTAACTGGAGAGAGTATCAAGAGCAGTTGAAACAGGAAAAGGTGCGACCTCGTTTCCTGGGGAGAGGTTTGCGTCTTATTTTGATAATGGCGCTGGTTTTTGTGGTGGGTATAAAATGTGTCAAGGTTGGGTTCTCAACCGGAAGTGATATTGCAGGGCTTTCACAGCCCATAGCCATTCGTGAAAAAGGGGACATTCCTTCCAGTGTTTTGACCAAACAAGATATTCGTTTGATGCTTGATCCTTCAAATATTTGCAGCAGCAAAGGGAAGATCGTCCAAGCGCATTATTTAGACAATAATTTTACCGTAGTGACAACGATTGATCCTGACTTGCAGCAATATATGATAGGAGAGATAGAAGGATCAAAGTCTCCTATGGTAGGTTTTGTTGCAATGGAGCCTGACACCGGCCGTATTATTGCGCTGGTAGAGTCTAAGAAGCCCAACACAGTAAAGAGTGTCTGCCTGAGTAGCTGCTTTCCTGCTGCGAGCATTTTTAAAATAGTGACCGCTGCCGCTACCATCGAGGAGCACAAGGATATTTCCGCCTCCACTATCATGACCTATACCGGAGGGAAATATACTCTTTATAAAAGCCAATTATCTGAAAAACCGGTTCGATATTCGCAGGCCATTCCTCTGGAAAAATGTTTTGCTCAATCTATTAATCCTGTGTTTGGAAAGCTTGGTATATTCAAACTGGGGAAGGGGCTACTTGAAGAGTATGCCTTTAGGTTTGGCTTTAATCAGCCTATAGATTTTGAATTGCCGGTTGAAAAAAGCAATATCTCTGTGAGTGATGATGCCTATCGTTGCGCTGAGATAGCGTGTGGGTTTAACCATGAGACCATGATATCCCCCCTGCATGGTGCTATGCTCTGTTCAATAGCATTAAATGGGGGGAATCTTGTCGAGCCTATGGTGGTTGAGCAGATTTCTGATAGCAATAACTCGATTCGCTATACCGGCAACGGGAGGAATATAAGGTCAGTTGTTTCAACCGAGACGAGTCTGGAACTAAAGAAACTAATGGAAGCCACAATTACTTCAGGTACTGGCCGGAGAACATTTAGGGGGTATAATCAAGATCCGATATTATCTGCGCTATCCATAGGAGGAAAGTCGGGTTCAATCAATAATGAAAATGATACGCTACGTTATGATTGGTTTGTAGGTTTTTCGGAAGAACGCGACAGCAATAACCCAAAGAAACTTATAGTATCAGTTTTGGTTGTGCATGACTCTCAACTAAGAACAAGATCCCAACAATATGCCATATTGGCAATAAAGCATTATTTCGGGTCTGCTGTGTTGACGAGCATTAAGCCTGCCAGCTTTACTAAGAGCTAAGCGCCAGTCACCATCCCAAGGTAAGGTACTGATGGATAGAATCAGCGGCCTTTCTCCCTGCCCCCATTGCCAATATCACAGTAGCTTGTCCGGTTACTATGTCTCCGCCAGCCCAAACAGCTTTTTTTGTTGTTTTGCCGGTTGCAGGATCAGCCACAATATAACCTCGTTTATCAAGCAAAAGGCCTTCGGTTGATTGGGTAAGGAGTGGATTTGCCCCAGCGCCGACTGCAATAACAGCAAGGTCACAGTCCATCTTAAACTCTGAGCCTTTTATTGGAACTGGTTTTCGTCGGCCTGATTCGTCTGGTGATCCGAGATCCATTTTAATGCACTCCATAGCCACAACACGCCCTTTGTTATTGCCCAGGAATTGCTTAGGGTTTGTAAGCAGAAAAAACTCGATTCCTTCCTCTTCTGCATGATGGATTTCAGCCGTGCGTGCGGGCATTTCTTCTCTTGACCTGCGATATACTATTTTTACACTATTGGCGCCCAGGCGCATTGCAGTACGGGCAGTGTCCATTGCTACATTGCCGGCTCCAAGCACTGCCACGTTTTTGCCTTTTGGAATAGGGGTGTCATATTCCGGAAAGCGGTATGCCTTCATGAGGTTTGCTCTGGTAAGATATTCGTTTGCCGAAAGAATTCCTATAAGATTTTCGCCTGGTATGTTGAGAAAACGGGGAAGTCCTGCGCCTACTCCTACATAGACCGCATCAAAACCTTGTTCAAAAAGTTCGTTAACAGTGACAGTCCTTCCGACCACGTTGTTGCAATCTATAGTTACTCCCTGCTTTGCCAATATCTCGATTTCTGCAAAGACTATATCTTTGGGGAGTCTGAACTCAGGGATTCCGTAGACCAGCACCCCACCTGGTTTATGAAATGCTTCAAACAGAGTGACTTTATGCCCTTTTGCAAGAAGATCGCCCGCAACAGTAAGACCGGAGGGGCCGGAGCCTACTATTGCTACTTTTTTCCCGCTTGATTCTATTTTTGGGGGGAATTCGCCTTGCCCATTATATCTTGCATAATCGGCGGCAAAGCGTTCCAGGTTTCCTATGGCAACCGGCTCGCCTTTTTTGCCAAGGATACAGTTTCCTTCACATTGTATTTCTTGCGGACAAACCCTGCCGCACACGGCGGGGAGGCTATTTTTTTGCCATATTTTTTGGATTGCTTTGTTGAACTCGCTATCCCTTATGTTTGCTATGAAGCCCGGGATATCAACCTGGACAGGACACCCCTCTACACAACCTGGTTTTTTGCATTGAAGGCATCGTTGTGCTTCTTGTATTGCAGTTTCAGGAGAATATCCTAACGGAACCTCATTAAAGTTTTTTCT
>JAZDIE010000104.1:0-2278 GCA_043805295.1 Pseudomonadota bacterium | reverse complement strand
ACCAAGGCACAGACCTGCCTTTAAGTGCCCCATATGTCAGGCGTCTATGCAAATCCTGGCTATCTGGCGACCGGCCTGGTCATCAGCATAACATGCTCAATCGGCTAGAACCTGGCATTAACTTAATCACAGGAGGATTTGATAATCTTTATGACAATTGATGCCCCTTTTTATAGCTTCTAAGCAAGCTAAGGGATCTCGCTCGCCCTAAAAAAAGCTTTCTTTCAGTCCAGGCTAAAACCGCCTCCCATTCAAAAAAAGATATTTGCCTATATAAGGATACCGTACTGATTCCATCAGGCTCGTCCAACCACAGGATAAGATTGTGGCTTCGCACAATCTATCCTTATTCGTTGGGCTATTTTATTTATGCCACCTTTTTAAAATCCTAAATATGGAGAACATGTTATGGTAATCAAAAAAGAAAAGAATCAGATCAAGTTGTTTAATAGCTTTTTCCCTCTTTTCAATAACGCCTTCACTGTTTTCGTAAAAATTTTCACAATCGAACCAGGTAGATATACCCTTCTTGTTTATTTGATCGCAGTATTCTTCCCATATATTTCTCAAGCGTTCCCCTTGTGCGATTGTTATATAGGGCATAATAGCTTCAATGCTTTTACTTTGGTCAGTGTACAGCCGATTAAAGACATCCCCAATTATATAGTCCCTTGGTATCCCATTAGTTTGCAGAGAGAAGAGGGACTTGGCTTCAGCAAAAGGGTTTCTAAGACTATCGGTGATGTTAAGGAAATTGTTCTTTTTATCCCTTATTTTTGTAAATATATGGCTGACTGTATTTACAGAAAGGCCGGTGACAAGACCAAGAATGAAAACGATTATATCTTTGGATTCCACAAATATTTTGTCCTTGGCCTTATAATTGGCCTTTTTTCTGTTCACCAAAGCCCAACGTTCCGCTTCACAGGTGTGCAGGAATGGTCAGCTATCTCTTGGTGAACCTTGTCATATCAGCGAAGGCTACTAGACCGAAGACCCGAGTCCCCTGCACATCCTAGTGCAAGCAGTTGTTGGCAGATATGGCAAGACCTCAATGGTATAACTCTTCGTCTGCCTGAGACGTCAAAGATTGAGCGGTAAGAACTTCAACCGAAAGCACTTCCTTAACGTCGTGCTCCCTCTTTATCATGGCATCGATCGCATCGAGAATTCTAGCATGGAAATATCTCTCACCGCATTCTCGACACACCTCGGTCTCCACATCTTCCACGATATAGAGCCTACCTTCGTGCCAGTGTTGTTTCCTGACTTTTTTAGAAGTTGTCTCACCCTCGCAAAATTCACATTTCATGTTAATGCTCTCTTTCGTAGATGGTTATGATTATCAAGCTACTGGCCTCTCGGAATCGACACAGGACATGCATCACTCGACCGTCTCTTGCAGTACCTTCAATTCGGTACCGCGTTCCCCTCGGATCGTGCGTCATTTTTTTCTCGATATGTCCTTGAAGAATCGCGTTTTCCATATCAGATCGGCCAAATCCGTCTTCCGCCATCTCTTCCTCGGCATGCCCTGACAGGTAATAGTCACGTTCCCGTATTTTCTGTCGGATTCTTTCGATCACTGTTATGGACTCGATTCCTTCTTTTTTTGCCAACTCTCCGCATAACCGGCTGGTAAAAGCTGCAAAGCGAAGCGGCGCAGCTTTTACCAGTCCGAGTTGATGCGGTTGTTAGGAGTCCGTTTTCCTATGATGACAGTTCTTGAAACTTCTTACGGAATCCCAGAGGATCAGAGATACCAGCAAACGGTTCCTTTGTGCCGCCTGTGCCCACGATGACTATCGTTCCGTATCCAAGCATCCTGCCGAAGATGCCCTGATTGACGTTGACTGATTCAATCTTGCTAAGGTTCATCTCAAGTGTGCGGCGCGAGATCAAGCCCACCTTGATTATCACTCGTTTGTTTGTGATGGCGAACTCACTCGTGCTGAAAGCGATGAGGGGCGCGATAAATAGCGTCAAAATCGCCTTCAAGGAAACGAAAATGATCCAGTGCAACTTCGCCTCGTAGACGACCTGCTCGCCGGTGCTGAGATTCTGATCAACGTAATTTCCCATGTTATTCTCCTTTTTAACTGGTTGAGTAATTTAACTAAATTTGTCCTTGGGAACGTCCCATGGACTACATCGGTTACTTTTTACTATCGGGTTGAGCATACACTTGGACAGGCCCATCGCGTGGACGATTAGAACACGACCAGAACATGAGGTCCTTGGCCAGTCCATTAAGCGGTTGCCGAAAAATCAGGCCAAG
>JAZDIE010000103.1:0-11708 GCA_043805295.1 Pseudomonadota bacterium | reverse complement strand
CTTGACCATCTCCCTGAAACTTTGCGCTCCATCACACATCGCGCTTCCCCAAAACAAACATAATCCGATCAAAGCCGATCTAAAACAGATGGATTTTTTCATTAAAATTCTCTCCTTTCCTGGCAAGTCACAGTCAAACTGCAACTTGCGTCACATAAAAGCCGCCAGACATCCACACTACATCCCATGCCAAGTTCATTGATAATGGATTCGTCAGGAAAATCGGCATTATCTATTCAAGATAACATCATTTTTTTATCTCTGTCAAAAATTGCTCATGAAAATGAACTATACTTCTCAAAACCGTTATCAAGTCATATGGAAAATGCTATAGTCTTAATTATAGACTGCCTGTAAAATGTACCCTTTGACAAAATAGTTACAAATGTTTTTGTTGCTTTCTTCCTCTGTTTTGTGTTTTCTTCCATTGTATGGTTTTTTCTTAAAAAATAGGGTTGACGTGGATTATGCCATGTCAAAAGCTACTCTTCAATTTCAACTAAAAATAGTGAATCGTTTTTTCCCAAAAACAAAAAAGATGAACTTGTAAAAAGTCAAAGTCAAAGCGGTTTTGTTAAGGTATTGATCTTTTCAGAACTGAACAAAAGAAAAGTGATTGTGAATTATGATAGGAGTATTTGATTCAGGGCTTGGCGGACTAACAGTGGTCAGAGAATTGATGTCGCAACTCCCGGGTTACGACCTTACCTACTTTGGCGATACTGCCAGAACCCCATATGGACCCAAAAGCCCTACTACAGTAGAACAATATGCAGTGGAGATTGTCCAATGGCTGCTTAACAACAAGGCAAGGCTTATCATTGTAGCATGTAATACTGCATCAAGCGTTGCCACAAAAACGCTGCGCGAAAAATTTGATGCGCCAATCTTTGAGGTAGTTTCTCCAGCCGCCAAACTGGTGATACAAAACCCCAATATTCGGAGGGTCGGAGTTGTCGGCACAAGGGCTACAATAAACAGCGGGGTATATGATGCCTTGATTAAGGCTGAAAGGCCTGAGGTTAAAATCTATTCCAAAGCGTGCCCCCTCCTTGTCCCTTTGGTGGAAGAAGGCTGGCTCAAAAAGCCAGAGACCAAACAAATCGTAAAAAAGTATCTTTATTCCTTGAAACTTAAGCAGATCGACACTCTTATCCTTGGATGCACGCACTATCCTATTCTCAAAAACATTATACAAGCAAAGGTTGGGAAAAGGGTTCGCATAATAGACTCTTCTCAGGCGATAGGAGGGACTATTGCAAAATTTTTAAAAACATCTAAAGAACTGGACGCTGGATTGAGCAAAAATGGACATCTAAGGGTGTGCGTTTCGGACATTACAGAGCACTTTAAGCAGATTGCGTGTGATATTCTGGGCGTACCAATAGCGCTTGAAGAGGTAAGATTATAAAGGAGAATTGAAAAGCATGATCAAGCGGGTGATGTAAGAGATAATATATGAATTCCATCAGCGTTATTGTATTGATAAGTATAGCCATCCTGATTCTCGGCTACCGTATCTACGGCAGGTTTTTGACCAGAACAATAGACCTCGACGACACGCAAAAGACACCTGCCTGCGAGATCAACAACGGCGTGGACTATGTCCCGGCAAAAGCATCGATGCTGTTAGGCCAACATTTTTCCGCAATAGTAGCGGCTGGCCCTATCGTGGGTCCAATATTAGCAGGAAAGATATTTGGCTGGATACCTGCCCTTCTGTGGATTATCATAGGTTCGCTGTTTATTGGCGGAGTGCACGATTTCACCAGCCTCATTGCGTCTGTCCGGCACCGTGCCGCATCCATTGGCCAGATCGTAAAACAGTATATGTCTCACACATCCTATGTACTCTTCATGATATTTGTCTGGCTTGCGTTGATCTATGTGATCATAGCCTTCACGGACATCACAGCCCAAACATTCGCCTATTCTGACAAAGCTCAAGGAAATGAGGCGTTCGGACCAGGCGTAGCAATCAGCTCCATGCTCTATCTTGCGATAGGACTCTGTATGGGATTCGCACTTTACAGGTTTAAAATCAAATTATGGCTTGCCACGCTTATTTTTTTACCTCTTGTCTTTCTTTCTATCTGGGCCGGCACCTCTCTCCCATCAGGCCTGGAAAACGCACTACTCAACGTATCAATAAAAAAATGGGAAGTACTGCTCTTGGGGTATTGCATGATCGCGTCAATTCTCCCCATGTGGCTTTTACTACAGCCAAGAGGGTATCTGGGCGGATGGTTTCTCTACTTTACCATGGCTGTAGCGCTCATGGGCGCGCTTTTCGGCGGACTCCAAATCAAATACCCTGCGGTAACTCTGAACTCGATACAAACACTTGAACTGGATAAACTGATTTTTCCTATGCTTTTTATCACTATAGCCTGCGGAGCATGTTCAGGATTTCACAGCGTGGTCGCAAGCGGCACTACCTCAAAACAGCTTGCAAAAGAATCGGACGCCTTTCATATAGGCTACGGGGCCATGATACTTGAGGCTATTGTCGCTGTTCTTGCTCTTGCCACTGTAATGGCGCTCTCGGTAGATGACCCTGTTCTTAAGACAAGTCCCAACATTATATACGCAAGCGGCCTTGCACGTTACCTGGATATAGTGCATATCAGCCGTTCGTTTGCCTTCTCGTTTGCATTGCTTGCTTTTGCCACGTTCGTGTACGACACTCTGGATGTCTGCACCCGCCTGGCACGCTATATCATTCAGGAGTTGTTGGGATGGGAATCCCTTGCCGGTGGTATAGCGGCTACTCTGATTACCCTCGCCTTTCCCATGCTTTTTTTAATGACCACAGAAAAAGACGCATACAAGGCGGCATGGCCCATATTCGGCGCCAGCAACCAAATGCTTGCAGGGTTGACCCTTCTTGCCATATCTGTTTGGCTGAAGAAAACAGGCCGTAACGCGCTCTTCACAATCATCCCTATGTTTTTCATGCTTTTCGTTACATTCACATCGCTTATACTACAGATACTTCCCGTGGCCCAAAACTGGTCGGCCATCACGGCAGGGACAATGCCTAACCCTGCCGCAGTGCCAGCCATGATCACATCCGGAGTCGTAGGGATTGTACTGCTTGTCCTAAGCATATGGCTTGTTGTAGAGGCATGCAGGGTAATATCTGGAAAAGCTATGAGGGAAAAAATTGTGGGATAATGTGCTCTCTGTTACCTAATCATGTTTTCAGGCAAAGGACTGTATCCTTCTTCCAGCTTGCATCATCCTTATACGGATATTCAATGTTGAAATGAAGTCCCCTGCTCTCTTTCCTAAGAAGAGCGGACATAATTATTAGATCTGCAACTTCAGCGATATTTCTTAATTCTATGAGATTTAGCGTGATTTTGAAATTCCAATAATATTCCATGATCTCCTGTTTGATTATGTCTATCCTACGCTTGGCCCTCACAAGCCTTTTGTTGGAACGTACGATGCCGACATAATTCCACATACACCGCCGAATCTCGTCCCAGTTGTGAGAAACCATAATCGCCTCATCGCTATCAATCGCGCCCTTAGGATCCCATGCGGGGAGATCAGGGATTCTCCACTTTGCAATCCCCGAGTTTACCTCCTGGCTTGCATCCTGAGATGCCTCATGACTATACACAAGCGCCTCAAGCAAAGAATTGCTCGCAAGGCGGTTTGCCCCGTGCAGCCCTGTACAGGCAACCTCTCCTATTGCATATAGGTGCCGGATGTCGGTACGACCAGCCTCGTCGGTCACTACTCCGCCGCACATGTAATGAGCGGCAGGTACCACTGGTATCGGATCTTTTGTCATATCAATCCCGAAGGAAAGACATTTTTGATAAATAGATGGAAACCGCTGCCTGATAAAATCAGCATTCCTATGGGTAATATCAAGATATACGTATTCATCTCCGCTTTTTTTCAGCTCCATGTCGATTGATCTTGCAACCACATCACGACATGCCAAATCCTTTAACGGGTCATAGTCCTGCATGAACGCGCGGCCGTTTGAATCCCGCAAGACCCCTCCCTCGCCGCGCACAGCCTCTGATATCAAAAAGTTCCTTGCCGCAGGATGATATAGACAGGTTGGATGAAACTGCACAAATTCCAGGTTGGAGACCCTGGCGCCTGCGCGATATGCCATTGCTATTCCGGCGCCGGTAGCGCCGTCAGGATTACTTGTGTATAGATAAACCTTGCACGCCCCGCCGGTAGCAAGCACAGTAACTTTGCCTGAAAAGGTATTAATCTCGCCTGTCTTTATCTTTAGCGCATATACCCCGCAGCAAAAATCCTCGTGGTTTGAAGTCACGATCCCTCGTTTAAAGCTCCTGGAATAGGTTATCAAATCAATGGCCATATGATTTTCAAATACCGAAATATTCTTATGCCCAAGCGCTTTCTCGACAAGCACGCTCTGGATATCTCTTCCGGTCATATCATCAACATGGACGACCCTGTTTCTGGAATGCCCCCCTTCTCTGGCAAGATCAAAGGCCGAGTCATCACCCCTGGTATTGAATTGTACCCCCATATCAGACAATTCCTTTATCATAGGAGGTCCTTTTCGCACCACCATTTCAACCACGGATTGATTGCACAATCCGTCGCCAGACTGGAGCGTGTCTTGTATATGAAGTTCAAAAGAATCGGTAGGGTCAAAGACAGAGGCAATCCCCCCTTGTGCGTAAAGGGTGTTACCTTCCATCATGTCTTTCTGTGTTACAACAGAAACCGTGCCATACTCAGCAACCTTTAACGCAAAGCTAAGCCCTGCGATTCCGCTTCCAATTACCACAAAATCTGACTTATATTCCATTCAAGACCTTCTCGGTTCCTCCGAAAACCTTCCTGCTTCAGTCTTCAGCCTATACACCTGAATAGTTACCTCAGAGCAAGGATGGTCTGCGTTCTTTTTTAAAAAAAGTCCCAAATATAATACCAACGATAAGGGTGGCAGCTCCGCCCAAAAACCACTTGAGTCCAGACATCCAACTGGCATTATTATTTATTTTTTTTTCCAAATCCCCTACTTGGGCAGTTTTACTTTCGACTTCCAAACGAAGCTTTTCTTGCGCCTCCTTTAGGGTTGAAACCTCGGCGACCGCATGTTTGAGATCCTGCTCGTTTACAGCGCTAATACCAGCCGCATCCATCCCCCCTGCCAGCTTAACGTTAAGTTGCTTATTTTCTTCCTGCAAGCGCAAATTTTCTTCTTTAAGTAATTCAACAGAGTGGTTCAGGTCTAAGTTCTGTGACTTAAGATTCTCTATTATTATAGTTTTCGGTTTTTCTGTTGTCAAAGACTGGGTCGGAGTCCATCCTTCTCTGCCGTCATGAATACGCACATAACACCAGTCCCCTATAGTTTGGGCAACCTCTACTGCATCGTTGGATTTAAGCATAGCAATTACCTTTTGGGAACTGTCCCTTCCAGCGCGGACAGTTGTTTCAAACGAATCCGTCACATACATGGTCTCGCTGCTGCCCGTTGCCTGAAACGATAGAATTAATACTATACTCAAAAGTAATATCCTGATCATAATAAGCATCCTTTTTACATTAACCTTTCTTTTTTAAAAAATTTTTGACAATACCGCGCCCTTTATTTTTTGGCTGTACAAATTAATAAAAAATGATTATGTTTTTAGAAAATTTATCCGTCCATCATAATAGACGGGTAAAAAATCCTGTCAATATCTTTTATACAGGGAGACATGTCTCAGATGGATAGACTGAAAGAAGGCTATGAAAGTGAAGAGAGGCAATGATTATCTTCGACTTAAAATGCACAAACGAACATTTATTTGAAGGGTGGTTTCAAAACCTGAAAGACTTTGAACACCAGCATAGTGAGGGAATTCTTGTTTGCCCAACCTGTAATTCCAAAAACATTATGAGGGATCATTCAAAAATTTCAGTCAAAATTGGTTCAACGTCTGCTTCAGCGGCCATAGACCCCAATGCTCCTTGCAATGACAAAGCGGCTACACCTCAAACGGTTATAGACTTTTTGGATAAAAATTTCGAAAATGTTGGGAGTTCCTTTGCGACAGAGGCGCTCAAAATGCACTACGGAGCAACAGAAAGCCGCAACATAAGAGGGACAAGCTCCCCTACAGAGGAAGAGACCCTCAAAAAAGAGGGGATCAAATTTATGAAGGTGCCGATACCCCGATTTGATGCATAGCGCACATACCGTGAGTCTCGGTCTTGTCTAGCGGCAGAGGAAGCCTGATCGTTATTGTGGTTCCTTCGTCTTCAATCGATATAACACCAATCTCTCCATGATGGGCGTTGATCACAAGCCTTGCCAGATATGTTCCAAGACCAATTCCCTTCTTCTTGCCAGCAGTAGAATACTTTTCAAAAAAAGTGTTAATCAATTCATTAGGCACTGTACCCCAGTTGTGAATGCGGACATGCAGCCAGTCTTCGTCATCTTTTACTATGACCTTAACCCGCTGATTTGGCGGAGACGCCTCTATGGCGTTTTTTGACAAGGTTGTCTATGGTGCTTTGAAGATATGTGCGATCCCCTTCAAATAAGATAATATCATCCAGAGAAAGCATTTTCCTGTTGTAGATCAGCGAAATTTCAACGTTCTTTTCATCTGCCAGAAAATGTAATGTCTTACGTGATTGCCTCACAATATCCAGAAAATTAAACTCTATTCTGGCTAGCTCAACACAAGGCCGCTCAAGGCGCGATATGTCGAGATAGGTATTGATCATGTTTTCCAGTTGAATACTGCAGTGCTGAATCTGTTTACAATATTCAAGCTGGGTATCGTCCAGAATAGTTCTATTTATAAGCAGATTTACAAAACCGGCTATTCCAATAAGCATGGAACGCATGTCGTGCTGAAGCAATTCCTGTTTTGATCTCAATACCTCATAGTTTTTCTTGCTTTCTTCAGCAGCAAGCATTTCTTGCTTATGGAGTTGCTTTTGTTTGAAAGCAGATTCAATTGTCTCGCACAGCTTTATCCTGCCGACCGGTTTGGTAAGATAGTCAAAGGCATTGTGTCTGAGCGCCTCAGACGCGGAATGAAACGTGGGATATCCTGAGATAAGTATTGTTTTGCAAAGCGGCCTCTCGGCCTGAATAAACCTTAAGATATCAAGACCGCTCTCCTCGCCTGGAAGTATTCTATCTATCAGGCCAACGTCTATGTCTTCCTTCAATAAAATGGCCTTGGCCTCTTCTGCATCGCTTGCAACAAATACTAAATGTCCAGCCTCGGAAAGAAGTTGCTTATAAAGAAACCGGATCTCGTCCTCGTCATCAACTATCAGGACCCTTGCCATTATCCAGTCCTTGGAAGATTTTTTTGTAGGATTACATAGTAGGATTACATACAGAAATACTTAATTCTATATATTCCTAACAATAGAAATGCCGATTGTCAAGCGCATTAAACCAAGGACAATTTATACAAGTGTCAGCTTAAAAAGCACGCCTACCCCACACACACTTTCTGCGCCAACATCCCCTTAATAGTCCTTAATACCTAGATTTTATCGTGCATTTAAGTTGAATACTTTTTAGCCTGCTGTGATCCAACTGGATTGTTGCACTTGGGACATCGGCCGGCATATTTGCTTACCATCCCTTCCCACCCACAGCTTTTACACTGTGTTGTCTCAACATAACAGCTTGATTTTTTATTGCGAAAGAATTTGCTACATTTTGAAATCAATACAACAACTACAACCAATAAAATAGCGTAAACCAAAACGTCTTGCAGAACATACTTTCCCCAAATGACTGTATTCATTACTTTCTCCAAAAGATTAGGCCGTCAAAAACATAAGCGGTATATGTTGTTTGTCAATGAAGTCAAACATGTCAATCATATTTTAGGATTAGCTTATTACTTCAAATTTTTCATGTCAAGGCGAATGAAGATGATATAATCCGATACATTGAGATGTTTTATAATAGCCATCGGGGAAATCTGGGGACACTCTTTACATTTATCCTTTTCAAAAGAATAAATGTTGTGCTATAGAGTGAATATGCTGAGAAAATCGAGTAATAGACGCAATGGTGATTTCGTTGAACAAGTTCTTTTTGCGGAAAGCGCTACAGGCCATGACCTTTTGTGCTACTGGGCGGTAAGAGAGCTTGGTATTAGCATGGCACAAATAGCGCGACAATTGAATCTGTTATTGTCCAGTGTGAGCAAGTCAGTAAAGCGAGGAGAGGCTATAGTGCAACAAAAGGGCTATAACCTTATCGATCCTTAAAATAACAGTAAGAAAAGGGGCTAGAGACTTTAATCGTTTGTCAATATCATAAATTGGAGGGGTTGAAAAATGAGAAGACTTTCTATTGTTGTGACTGGGATGTTTTTGTTAACTGCAACAGGATGCGCCAGCAGATGCGCTTCTAAAACAGAATCGACTACAGCCGATCATCTTAAACAACATGGTATGGTTAGTTGGCATGAACTAATGACCACCAATGTTTCAGCATCTAAAGACTTCTACATGAAACTGTTTGGCTGGACCACCACAGACATTAAAACAGATGGGATGCCATATACGATGATAAAAGTGGATGGCAAGGAGGTGGGAGGAATTATGTCTATGCCTCCCGAAGCAAAGGGCGCTGGCGCTCCCCCTAATTGGGGCATTTATGTTACCGTAGATAACGTTGATGCAACATCGAAACTCGCGGCTAACCTTGGAGCAAAAATTTTGGTAGCCCCTAGAGACATTCCTGATGTTGGCCGGTTCTGCGTGATACAAGACCCTCAGGGCGCCGTAATCTCTGCAATTACCTACAAATGCAAATAGTGTAGCGCCGCTCAGTGTTGTCCGGTTAGGAAACTGTAATGACAGATATAGCTTCTGCGTTGACTACCCGGGCAATCTTACAATGTACCCACCTCCAACAAATGGATGAATATTAATAAAAAAAACATATTCCTAATATGCCAATCTCCATATTGGCAGCATATAATCACAGCGCAAAGACTTGCTCGAGGAAAATGCTATCTGGTCGGTGGAACAGTGCGTGACCTTATGCTTGGCCGACCTATAACTGACATTGACCTTGTAGTCTTTGGTTGCGCCATAGAACTAGCCAGCCTCTTTGCAAAAAAAACAGGAGGGGGATTTGTACCTTTGGACCCAAAGCGCGACATAGCCCGGGTGGTGCTAAAAGACGCGGTGTTTGACTTTGCAAAGGCCAAAGGCGAGACCATAGAACAAGACCTTTTACTCAGGGATTTTACAATAAACGCTGTTTCCGTACTGATAGAAAATGAGAATTCCTTTGGCCTTCAAATTGTAGACCCGCTGGGCGGCATAGCACATCTTCAGGCAAAACAATTGATTCCATGTTCTGAAACCATTTTTTCAGATGACCCGCTCAGAATACTTAGGGCTTATCGTTTAAGCATCACATTTGGATTAAAGATGTCAGACAGTCTTCTTAGGCTTATACATAGAGATATAAAAATGATTGCTAAGCCTTCTCCTGAACGAATTAGGGATGAGCTGTTTATGATATTTCGCTCCACGGAAAGCGCAGAGATCATAATAGAGATGGATAAGGCCGGCGTACTCTCAACTCTTTTTCCTGAAATTTCAGATATGAGAAAAACCGTACAAGGGAAATGGCATGATTTAGATGTATGGAACCATTCTTTGCGTGCATTTGAACGGCTTGAGCACATTCTGAACAACCTGAATGACTATTTTGGAGTCTATGCCTCTGATATGGAGCAATTTCTCAAAACAGAATTAGTTAGCCACAGGCCTATAAATTCACTGATCAAGCTTGGCACATTGTTTCATGATGTAGGTAAACCAGAACGATTTCAAAAGGACAACCAGGGTGAAATCCACTTTTACGGACATGCAAAACTTGGGGGACTCAAGATTCGTTCAATCGCCAGCCGTCTTGCGCTCAGTTGCCGTGAGACCAGCTTGCTGGCAAGGCTTACATCAAATCATATGAAGACATCACAGCTTTTTGCGGCTAAACCACCCACGATAAAGACCATAAGCCGATTTTTCCTGAAACATAACGACATATGGCGCGCGCTGTTTTGTCTTTATTACAGTGATATGCTCTCCAAGAAAGCAACCAATACAATCGATGACCTCTTGGCAAAAACCAAAGACCGCATGATCTCAATTCTTGCTTATTATAACGACCTTATAAAACCAAAGATGACCTCCCCTCCCCTGCTCACAGGCCATGACCTCATAAACGTGTTTGGACTGAAGCCAGGTTCGCATTTCAGAGTAATCCTGGACAAGGTGACACAGGCATTTATCGAAGGAATTATTCATAATAAAAATGAGGCGATCGATTTTGTTAAAAGATTATTCTAAAGAAACTGTACCTGAATTGGAGGTATAGATGGCTCATAAACTTTCATTATCATGGCTGGAAAATTTCCTTGAAGAAGCATGTGAATCCCTGCGCGGGAACATGGATGCTTCGGAATTCAAGGAATATGTCATAGCCATGCTTTTTTTAAAGCGGGTGAATGACCAATTCAATGTTGAATGGGAAGCTCGTAAACATAACCTGGAAAGGAGAGGTGTCAGCGGCGAAGACCTGAAAGGGGGTCTGGAGCGCGAGGACGCCTATAAATTCTTTGTCCCCAAGCGCACCCGCTGGGAAGTAATCCGACACCATAAGAAGGAAGTTGGCTCTGAGCTGATGAAAGCCTTTTTCGAGCTGGAGGATAAAAACCTCGGCAGTCTGGAAGGTGTTCTGAAACCAATCGATTTTAATAAAACATTCGGCAAGAATAACAAACGGATAACTGACGCGGACATGGTAGAATTGATTGGTCATTTCGACAAGGTGGTTCTGACCGATGAAAATCTGGAGTTCCCAGACCTCCTCGGTTCCGCTTATGAATACCTGATTAAATACTTTGCCGACAGCGCCGGTAAAAAGGGCGGTGAATTCTATACGCCCCGCACCGTTGTAAAACTCCTGGTCAATATCCTCGACCCGGGCCAGGACGCTGAAATTTGTGACCCTGCCGTAGGTTCCGGCGGTATGCTGATCGAATCCTTTAATTATGTGGCAAGCAAATACGGAATCACTCGCAACCTGACCCTCTATGGGCAGGAAAAAAACGGCACCACCTGGGGTTTGTGTAAGCTGAATATGCTATTTCATGACATTCTGGACGCGCAGATTGAAAACGGCGATACCTTAAACGAACCGAAGCATATTGAAGGCGCGGAACTCAAACACTTCGATATCGTTATCGCCAATCCTCCCTTTTCGCAGAACTATTCTACCGACAGCATGAAATTTAAGGACCGCTACCAGTTCTGGATGCCGACCAAGGGCAAAGCCGACTTTATGTTTGTCCAGCACATGATCAGCACGCTTAAATCGACCGGGCGGCTGGCGGTCATTATGCCACACGGAGTTCTCTTTCGCGGCGGTGAAGAGCGCAAGATGCGCGAGTGGATGATCAAGCGCGGATTTCTTGAAGCGGTAATCGGCCTCCCCCCTGCGCTTTTTTATGGCACAGGCATTCCCGCTTCTATTCTGGTCATCAACCGCAATGGCGCTGAAGCCCGCAGGGAAGCGCTCTTTATCAATGCCGACCGTGAATACAAAGAGGGCAAGGTTCAGAATATCCTGCGCTCAGAAGATATCGAGAAAATCACCTATGTTTATCGCCATAAACGCATGCTGGATAAATACAGCCGATTGGTTT
>JAZDIE010000102.1:0-16461 GCA_043805295.1 Pseudomonadota bacterium | reverse complement strand
TGAAGGCTGAAGGCTGAAGGCTGAAGGCTGAAGGCTGAAGATGGAACAAAAACCTAAGATAATAAATGTAATACTCGTCTCAAGGTCTGGCGATAGCAAAGACGCTTATATAAATGACCTCAATCGCCTTGGCTTACAAATAGATCATGTTGAAATACCAAGCGAGATACTGGAAAGATGCCGTATAAAAAAATATTCAGGTATATTTGTAGACCTTATCACTCTTATAAAAATCGGCTCGCGCGAAAAACGAATACTGGACGATATCAGCAGACACTTTCCAGTCATGTATATCCGTGTTGATCCGTCGGACAATTCTGTGGTCGGACTTTTCCCAGGACAGAGCGTCCCGGGCAAAGACGCGCTCCCCAACTTTATTCAGGCTACTTGCAAGACGTTTAACGCATCCAAAATTCGCGTAGACAAACGTGTAAATAAAATACTCAACGTCATCTACTTTCCCGAACGGAATTCATCCACAGATAATACAATCCGTGTAAACACCGTTAATATCACAGCAAGGGGGTGTTTTATCACTCCAATCACTCACTTAAACAGACATGATATATGTCTGATTCAAATAAAAGAGCTAAGCGACACATCACTCATAGAATGTACAGTCAAATGGATTCAACAATGGGGAACAGAAAATAAATTTCCAGGCATGGGCGTGGCTTTCGAAAAGATTGCTATCAACCAGCATAAACAGATCAGGGAATATATAACGCCGAGTGATACGCCAGGCATTGCGAAGGAGTAACTATGCCGCAACCACTAGTCATTGTAGAGTCTCAGGACAAGGGATCAATCATCAAGGATCAATGGATTGGAGGATGTGATACTATTGTCATAGACTCAGTCCCCATGAGGGTAGCCCCGGATACAAACAAAAAAGACGCCCTGGCATTCTCTTTTGTCCCCCTCCCTTCGGCTCAAGCGTTGTGCGACAAACTCGCTTCAGGCATCAACTCCGAGATATATCTTGCCTTTGACCCGACCGAACAGGGTGAATATTGGTCATGGATGATCAGCGAATTTATTCGAACAAAAACAAATGGCAAGATATCAGTCAAAAGAATCATCCTTAACCAGATTACACAGGAAGAAATTGCAAGATGCGCGGATGATCCAAACGATATTCAGAGCGACATTGCTATCGCTCTTCAAGTAAGATCAATATTCGACTATTTTTTAGGGAAGCAAATTGAGCGAATGCTCGGCACCCGCACCGGAGTCATGGGACTGCCGCTCGACCTTGCGACACTTGCCGTTATGTTCTTCCTGGCTGACAAGGAAAACGAGATCAAGACGTTTTCTCCAGCAAACAAATGGGAGATATCCGCTGAGTCAATAACCCCTGATGGGAAGATAGTAGCGCGCCTGATAAAAGCGGATAACATTACTGATGATGGTTTTATAAAAAGCAAGGAAGATGTGCAATCACTCCTTGGCCGCTTAAAAGAAAATCCTCTCACAATCACATCCATCAAAAAAACACCTTGCAGCTTTTCGTCTCCTAAACCGTTCAACACAACAGACCTCCTGCTGGAAGCGTATCTCCTGCTTGGGATAAAACCAGGAGATACGCTTAAGCTGTTAAAACAGCTCTTTTATGGCGCAAAACTTAATGGACTTCGACATGGACTTATCTCATTTTACTCTACACTCGAAACCGGTCTTCCTGATGACGCACTGGAATCCATCAGGAATATCGTAGCAAAGCTACGGGGCGAAACATTGCTTGGAGAAGAACACGAGGCCGACGATTGCGACGAACTCCCGATTCTGCCGGTCAACGCAGAGCTTTCATTAGCGCCTGGGGGGACGATAACCATTCAAAAAGAAGCGGCTGATCTATACCAACTGGTGCGCAGCAGGGCATTGGCAAGCCAGATGAAACCGGCTACAGGAGAGACAATAGAAGCGCAATTCAAAGTATCGGATCGCTATCTCTTCTCAGCCGAGTCAAACATAGTAACCGCAAAGGGGTACATGGAAGAATACCAGGGATTTGTTGAAAAAAAACTCCTCTCCCCTTCTCCCCTGGCAAAGCTCAATGAAGGAACTCAGTTGAGAATTGCCAAAATCATTCCAAGACAAACGAGCAGCCAACCTGCGGAATACTACACAATGGAAACCCTGTTGAATGATCTGGGTGAAATGGGCCTTGATCTGAACGATTCCATGATATCGATTTTTCATAACATGATTGAAAAGGGATACATGGAGATATCAGAAGATGGGGGGCTCAGACCGCTTGAAAACACTGAAAAAGTAGTGCAGGTCTTTGAACGCGCGCTCCCTTCCATGGCTGGGGTGAACTTCATCGCATACATAGTGCAGACAATAGAAGAGGCGACCTCTGGCAGAAAAAGCCTTGCGTGGGCCGTAGAGCAGTTCAACCAGACCTTGAACATGCACGGGAAAACGCTCTTCAAACCCAAGCCAAAGGCGCCGGAGCCTGCGCCTACGCCGGCAGCTCCTGAAATTAAACCTCAGGCAGCACAAGCGCCTATTCCTGAAATCAAACCTCAGGCCGCAGCGCCTGCGCCTGAACCCGAAAAGGCTGCTCTGCCTGCAGAAATACCGGCTAAAGAGATAAAACCCGAAGAACCGCCCCAAGCCGAAAAAGCCGCGCCTAAGGAACCGCCGGTTGCTGAACCTCTACCGATAAAAAAGACCGAACCAAAAGAAGAACCAGCGCCAAATCCGCCACAAGAAACCTTTGCGGAGCAGGAAGCCCCAATATGTCCGGAATGCGGGTCTGCATTGATGCTGAAAGCAGGACGATTCGGGCAATTCTACGGGTGTTCAAACTACCCAGTGTGTCGCTTTACAAAAGCGATCAAAAAAGGCGAACCAGAAGAGAAAAAGAACTGCCCGAAATGCAGCAAACAAATGACGATAAAACGCGGAAGGTTTGGAGTCTTCTGGGCATGCACTGGTTATCCTGAGTGCAGACATACAGAACCGTTCGGCCAGCAGGAAACATTTGATATGAAATGCCCTATATGCGGAAAAGGGAAGTTACAGGTCAAACGAACAAGAATCGGAAAGAATTTCTATGTCTGCACAGAGGAAGGCTGCGATTTCGTAGCATGGTCAAAACCGCATAACATCCCATGCCCTGCATGCAGAAACCAGTTTTTAGTGGAAAAAGAATCTACAAGTGGCGATGTATCACTAAAATGTCCAAGGCCTGGATGTAAGCACCAACAGCCTCTAACAGATAGCGAGGGTAAGCAGCAAGCGGCAAAGCCAGCGGTAAAGCGGCCACTGAAACGAAGACTGGTGCGCAGCCGCACGGCGGCCAGAAGCAGAGTTGCCAAAACAACCACAGCAAAACGGTCAACTGCTCAATCAGCCAAAAAAACTAAGGTGGTAAGAACCGTCACTAAAAAAAGGACGCGCTAAAACCCAAATCACCTGATCCCCAGTTTTTCCAGCCTGTACTTGAGTGAGTCTGGGGTTATATGCAATCTTGCGGCGGCCTTTATTTTTGACCCGCCCGCTTTATCAAGGGCTTTATTTATAATTTTTCTTTCTATATTTGCCATCATCTCATTTAAGTCGATGCCTGTTTCAGGAAGTTCAGGATCATATGAAATAGCTTCACATTGAGCAGTGTCCTCGGAGAATACTATATTTTCCGGTAGCACAATGTTTGATGTCCCAAGCGCTATGCTCCTTTCTATAATATTTTCAAGCTCTCTTACATTGCCGGGAAAGCTGTACTGCACAAGAAGATCCAAGGCATAAGAGGATATTCTATTAATCTGCTTTCCGAACATATCAGAATACTTACGGACAAAGTGCTCGGTAAGGGCAGAAATATCTTCCCTGCGCTCCCTCAAAGGCGGGATTTGGATCTGGACTACGTTCAGCCGGTAATAGAGGTCTTCCCTAAAGGTTTTGTTTTTCACATTCAAGCGTATATCTTTGTTTGTTGCCGCCACAATCCGGACATCAACGATTTTATCATGAGTGGATCCGATCCTTCTAATGTTTTTTTCCTGCAAAACCCTAAGAAGCTTGACCTGTAAAAAGGGAGGCAATTCGGCAATCTCATCTAAGAATATTGTGCCTCTGTCCGCTGCTTCAAACAGGCCAATCTTATCAGCAGACGCTCCGGTAAACGCCCCTTTCTGGTAGCCGAACAACTCGCTCTCCAGAAGGTTTTCCGGAATTCCTCCGCAGTTAATAGGAATAAAAGGCATGTCTTTTCGTGGGCTATGATCGTGTATGGCCTTTGCCACAAGCTCTTTTCCTGTTCCGCTTTCGCCCAATATAAGGACTGTCGCTGTTGTAGCCGCAACATTTTTGATTGTTGAATATACTTCAAGCATACCTTTGCTTGTTCCGATCAGGCCTGAAAAGGAGACAGCATCTTTTATGCTTTGGATAAAGAGCGCCGCATCTTTGTTCACCCCCTTTTTTTCAAGCGCATCCCGCACTGTCTGTTTGAATTCCTCTATGTCGAATTTTTTTTCAAGGTAATCATAGACACCTTCCTTCATCGCGGCCAAGGCAGTCTCGCCTGAGGCGTAAGCGGTTATAAGAATTACCATGGTTTCAGGAGAGATATCTTTTACGTTTTTTAAAAACGAGATGCCGTCCATTTTGGGCATTCTGAGGTCAGTGATCACAAGATCAAATGCGTGCCTTTTGCATAAGACCAGCGCGTCTTTTCCATTGGATGCGCATTGTACGTGATACCCGTCCTGGGTCAACATAATCTCCAGGAACTCGCGCATCCCGTGGTCATCGTCAACCACAAGTATATCAGGCATTTATTTAATCCCCATATCAAAAGAGGTTTGACTTCTACTTTTTACAAAGTCAGTCTTAGTTTAAGACGAAGCAAAAGCAGAGTCAAGAATCACGATAAATTTGCGCGCCACCTTACTTCTTGCTTTATTGGTTTTTAATTTGATATATGATTTAAATGTACTTTGTAAAAAGTCCATCATGACTTAACAATTTATTAAAATATGATATATCCGGGAGGAAAATATGTCGTCAGAATTAAAAGCTAAGATTAAAACACTTGATGAACGACTTTACGAATTAAAGGACTATCTTTGACATAGAAAAAAATGAGCTAAGATTACTGGAGATCGAGCATGAAATCGCAAAGCAGGGTTTCTGGGATAAGCCGGAGACTGGAAAGCCCTTGCTTCAAGAGCGATCACGGCTCGCCGCTTCTGTGGAAGAGTGGCGAAGATTAAGAGTCGAACTGGAAGACGCGCAGGTCTTGCTTGAACTTGCTATTGAAGAAAACGACGAAGCAAGTACGGCTGATACAGCTTCAGCGCTTGATCTTCTTGAATCGTCAATTGCACAGCTCTCTTTGCGTAAGATGCTTGGGCAGGAAAACGATGAATGCAATGCGATAGTCGCGATCAACGCAGGCGCAGGCGGCACTGAGGCACAAGATTGGGCTGGAATGTTACTCAGGATGTATCTTAGATGGTGCGAACGTAAAGGTTACAAATCAGAAATCATAGATCAACAGCCAGGGGATGAGGCAGGGATCAAGAGCGTCACCTTTACTACTGCCGGAGCCTATGCTTATGGCTATCTCAAGGTAGAAACAGGCATCCACAGGCTGGTTCGCATCTCACCTTTTGACGCCAACAAACGCAGGCATACATCTTTTGCCTCTGTGTTTGTGCTCCCTGATATTCAAGACTCAATCGAAATCAAGATAGAGATTAAGGATCTTAGAATCGACACATTCAGGTCGAGCGGGGCCGGTGGGCAACATGTAAACAAGACCGAATCCGGCGTGAGACTCACCCATATACCTACGGGAATAATAGTCCAGTGCCAACAGGATCGATCTCAGCATAGAAACAAGGCAATAGCTATGGCAGTACTAAAGGCCAGACTATATGAACATGAACGCAAAAAAAAAGAGCAGGAAATGGAAGCAGTAAATGACTCAAAACAGGAAATTGCATGGGGTAGCCAGATTAGGTCGTATACCCTCCAGCCATACCAGCTCGTAAAAGATCACAGAATTGACTTGAGTATCGGCAATGTATCTGATGTGTTAGACGGCAACATTGATCCTTTCATAGAAGGAGTGCTGCTTGCTCAAGCTGGAAAAAAAAAGGATGATGTGTATTCTAAACACTGATCTAATTTTTTCTTTGACATGACCCGTAAAAATCAGTAAAGCTTTTTAAAAGACTTATCATAAAATGTGAGGTAAGATTATGATTGAACTCAGATTTCATGGCCGTGGCGGACAAGGTGCTGTTACTTCAACAGAGCTGCTGGCTTTGGCAGCCATTAATGAGGGGAAGTACGCGCAGGCGTTTCCTAGTTTTGGGCCTGAACGGAGAGGTGCTCCGGTTATGGCGTTTACTCGAATCGACGATAAAAAAATCCGGACGCGAGAGATGATCTATAACCCTGACATAGTGGTGGTTCTGGATCCCACCATCCTGAAAATTGTAGACGTTACCGCAGGCCTGAAAAAAGATGGCGTGATTATCCTCAATACTTCCAAAACCGAACAGGAAATAAAAGCCACCTTCAAGATAAAGAC
The DNA here is from genome assembly GCA_043805295.1 of Pseudomonadota bacterium. Taxonomy (GTDB): domain Bacteria; phylum Desulfobacterota; class Desulfobacteria; order Desulfobacterales. The sequence goes on along the minus strand of JAZDIE010000102.1, from coordinate 9,905 downwards.
AAAACTCGCTGCTGTAAATGCCACACAGATCGCTGTCGAAAATATGGGAACACCTATAACAAACACAACCATGCTTGGCGCCCTTATAAAAGCATGCAGTGTTATAAATCTTGAATCCATAGATGCGCCGATGCGGCGCCGGTTCGGGAAACTTGCGGATAAAAACATGAAGGCCTTGAGAGCGGCGTACGAAAAGGCACCAAGATTTATGTGATTTATAAAGGAGCAAGATGTGGCTAAAACAAAGAAAAAAATAGATGCGCTCTTTTCATGGAAAGATCTGGAGCTTGGCATTACAATTACTACTCCGGGAAATTCAGCCCAGCTTAAGACAGGCGATTGGCGAAGCCAGCACCCCGTAGTGGACAAAGAAAAGTGCATAAAATGCGGCTTGTGCTGGATATATTGCCCTGACATGGCATACTCGCCTGGCAAAGACGGATACTATGAGTGGAATCCCAACTATTGCAAGGGATGCGGCATATGCGCACATGAATGTCCAAAAAGCGCCATCACCATGGTAATGGAGGAAGAATAGTTATGGCTGAAAGAATGGGAATCGAGGTATCTATTGCGATAAGCGAGGCTGTGCGGGCCGCTGATGTAGATGTGATCGCGGCTTATCCTATCACACCGCAAACTCACATAGTAGAGCATCTTTCAGAGCTTGTCGCAGACGGAAAGCTTGACGCTGATTTCGTCCCTGTCGAATCAGAGCACTCCGCGTTGAGCCTGTGCATCGGAGCGTCAGCCGCAGGCGCCCGCACATACACATCCACAAGCTCTCAGGGACTAGCTTTAATGCATGAAATTCTATTCATCGCGCCTGCTTTGCGAGTCCCCATTGTAATGACACTCGCAAACAGAGCCTTGTCCGGTCCTATCAGCATTTGGAATGATCATTCGGATGTAATGTCCGAGCGCGACTGCTGCTGGATTCAAACATTTGCAGAAAACGGGCAAGAGGCCTTTGACCTTACATTGCATGCATACAGGGTGGCGGAAGATCCTGGTGTTATGCTCCCTGTCATGGTCAACATAGATGGATTCACATTGAGCCACATGATAGAGCCTGTGGAAATCCTGAATCAGGCTGAGGCAAGTAAGTATATAAAGCCATATGAGCCTAAACTCAAACTTGATCCTCGCAAGCCGGTCACCATGGGACCTGTAGGGATACCGGCTGTGTATACCGAGGCAAAAAAACAGTTTGCTGTTGCGATTGAAAGCTCCTACAAGGCGATAAATTCCGCATGGAAAGAATTTGCAAAATTATATGGCAGAACATATAAGCCGATTGAGACTTACAGAATAAAGGACGCAAAAATTGTCTTAATCACTATGGGGTCAATAAGCGAAACAGCAATGACTGCCGTAGACAGGATGCGCGATAGCGGCATGCCTGTCGGCCTTGTCCGGTTCAGACTCTGGCGTCCGTTTCCAATGCAGGACCTATTAAAGGCATTGGACGGCATCAAGACAATCGCGGTGATAGACAGGGCGATTTCATACGGCGGGCAGGGCGGCCCTGTTTTTATGGAAGTAAAATCCGCTCTCTATAATCAGCAGAAACGACCTCAGGTTTTTGGGTTTGTGGCAGGACTGGGCGGTAGAGACGTAACCACTGATACGTTCATTGAAATAGCAGACAAGGCCATAAAATATGCAAAAACAGGTAAGGCACCTGCATATGAAATGATTGGAGTGAGGGAAAAATGATAACTAACGCAGTTAAAGATCTTGAAAACTTTGTGCCATTTACTCAAAAAACACTCCCTGTGGAAGAACCCTTAGCCTATGGTCACAGGGCTTGTCAGGGTTGCGGAGAGGTGCTGGCGTTACGGCTTGCGATGAAAGCCCTGGGGATGAATACGATTGTAGCGAGCGCAACCGGCTGCATGGAGATCATCACATCATCATTTCCCCAGACAGCGTGGCGAATCCCATGGATACATGTGGCGTTTGAAAATGCAGCAGCAGTAGCGTCAGGCGTTGAGTCAGCGTTGAGCGCTATGACGAGAAAAGGCAAGATCAAAGACAATAATATCAATGTAGTGGCCATGGCCGGTGATGGCGGCACGGCAGATATTGGTTTGCAGGCCCTTTCAGGCGCCCTGAACAGGGGACATAATTTTGTCTATCTCTGTTTTGATAACGAGGCATATATGAACACAGGGGTACAGAGATCTGGTTGTACGCCTTTCGGCGCAAGGACCACCACATCTCCTCCCGGAGCATTGAGCATCGGGCAGCAGACATGGAAGAAAAACGTGCCGGCAATCGCTGAAGCGCATCATATTCCTTATGTGGCCACTGCGACTATCGCGTATCATCTTGATTTAATGAATAAGGTAAAAAAAGCGTCTCTTATCAAAGGCCCGGCATATGTGCATATCTTTTCACCATGTCCTACCGGCTGGGGGTCAAAGGGAGAAGACGCAATTGAATCAAGCAGACTGGTAGTACAAACAAAGATATTCCCGCTCTATGAGGTTATAGACGGGAAGGTTTATCTTACTAAAGAGATCAAAAATCCAAAACCTGTCGAAGAGTACCTGAAAACGCAAAAACGTTTTAAGCACCTGGATCAAAAAACCACAGCAATTATCCAGGAAAAGGTGGATCAGGAATATAACATTCTTATGAACAGGGCTGAACAGCCTAAAAAGTAAAAAATATGGCGCGATGGGATAAAAACAGGGGCGTTCTTATACACGAACACACAAAATTCTGGAAGCATAACATCCATGACGTTGGCGAGCCCAACCTGCAACAGGATATATTCCCATATGATACTGTAAGCAGAATTGACTTCGACTTTAGACTACTCCCTCCTGCGCCTGCAAGTGAATTTCTTATCAGCGATTCCACCTTCAGAGACGGACAGCAAGCGCGACCTCCTTATACTGTTGAGCAAATTGTCCATATATTTGACCTCCTCCATCGCCTGGGCGGGCCTAACGGCGTAATCAGGCAGAGCGAGTTTTTCCTGTACAGCAAAAAAGACAAAGAGGCAGTCGCAAAATGCCTTGAGAAGGGGTATCCATGTCCAAAGGTTACAGGTTGGATACGCGCAAATAAAGCCGATCTTGCCCTTGTAAAAGAGATGGAATTAAAAGAGACCGGCATACTCACGTCTGTTTCCGACTATCATATATTCCTCAAGCTTAATATGACCAGAAAAAAAGCCCTGGATTCATATCTTGGAATAGTCAAAAAAGCCCTGGATATGGGTATTATCCCCAGATGTCATTTTGAGGATATAACACGCGCAGATATTTACGGTTTTTGCGTTCCATTCGCACTGGAGCTTATGAGACTTAGAGAAGAAAGCGGTATCAATGTAAAAATCAGAATGTGCGACACTCTCGGGTTTGGAATTACTTATCCAGGCGCAGCGTTGCCAAGAAGCGTGCCCAAACTAGTGCGCGCGCTTATAGACGACGCTTGCGTGCCTGGCCATCTTCTGGAATGGCATGGCCACAACGATTTTCACAAGGGTTTTATCAATGCTACAACCACATGGCTCTATGGGTGCAGCACAATCAATGGAACGCTTTTGGGATTTGGAGAGCGAACAGGCAACACCCCAATAGAAGCTGTGATAATAGAACATATTGCGCTTACAGGCAACATGAACGGCATTGACACCAGAATTATCACAGATATCGCGGACTACTTTCAAGATGAGTTGGAATACCGGATACCTCCAAATTATCCGTTTATAGGTTCTGACTTCAATGCAACAAGCGCAGGGATACACGCGGACGGGTTAATTAAAAACGAACAGATATATAATATATTTGATACAAAAAAACTTTTTAACCGGCCAGTGCAGGTGATAATAACCGATAAATCAGGGACTGCCGGCATTGCCCATTGGATATCCAACAAATTAAAACTTTCTGCCGGAGAGGAAATAGATAAGCGACATCCCGGTATTGTAAAAATACACAAAGAGATCATGGAGCAATACGAAACCGGTAGGAACACCTCGATATCCAACGAAGAGATGATGCAGTGGGCGCAAAAGTATTTACCCGACTATTTCATGTCGGAATTTGACATTCTTAAAGAAGAAGCGGACGAACTTGCCGCACACCTTGTTTCTGATCTTATTCAGCTTCCGGCGATACGATCCATGAACAGAAAAAAGCAGGAACAGGCTCTTCAGGAGTGTCTTGAAAAAAATCCCTTTATACAGTTCATATATATCACAGATGCAAGCGGACGCAGAATCACACAAAACATTACGCATGTTTCAGACAAGGCTAAATATAAGTCTGCGGTCATCGGTGAGGATATGTCAGACAGGCCATGGTTTTCACCTCCTCTTGAACAAGGTGATGTCTTTGTCACGGACTTTTATACCTCCAGATATACCGGTAAGCTTTGCATAACAGTCTCAGGCCCTATAAGAAATAAGTCTGACGAGATTATAGGTATTTTGGGAGCTGACATCAAGTTTGAAGATTTAGCAAAGATGCAGACTGATGGAGAGATAGAAAAATAAAGACGGCTCTCCTTGATAGAGACGGGGTCATTAATAAAGACAGATCAGACTATGTCAAGTCATGGGAAGAGTTTGAATTTATCCCCGGAAGCATAGCCGCCATCAGCCTTCTTAAAAAGAAAGGCTATCAAACAATACTCGTCACAAACCAATCCGCGGTCAAACGTGGAATCATCAGCAAAGATCAACTGGAAGTAATTCACAAAAATATGTTGGAGGCCATAGCATCTGAAGGCGGAAAGATCGACGCCATATATTACTGCCCCCACACTCCAGATGAAGAGTGTTCCTGCCGCAAACCAGAACCCGGACTTATCCTGCAAGCTCAAAATGATCTTGGATTTGATCCTGCGCTATCTGTTATGATCGGCGATGACGCAAGAGATATAATGGCAGGAAAAGCCGCAGGGTGCGGAAAACTGATCCTGGTAAAAACAGGCAAAGGGAAAGACGTCTGTTTAGCGCTGGCTGAAAAAAAAATTAATATAGATTATTTCGCGGAAGACTTGCTGGATGGAGTCAGGTGGCTGGTTAGCGAGTCACACGAACTACTTCTTCCAAAGTAGTGGACCCTTCCAATATCTTGCTGACTCCGTCCATGCTCAGGGTAGTCATGCCATGCCTTACGGATTCTCTTTTGATCAACCCTGAATCCGACGTCTTTAATACCAAGGTGTTCAGTTCTTCATTCATGAGCATGATTTCAAATATAGCGTTTCTTCCCTTGTATCCTGTGTGCAAACAGGCCGCGCACCCCTTCCCCTTATAAAGAGTCTTTCCATGCAACATCTCTCGACCGTCAATATCTAACCGGTCGATAGATTCAGGATCAGGCGTGTACGGCTCTTTGCAATGTTTGCATATCGTTCGCACCAGCCTCTGAGCAAGCACTGCCACAATGGAAGATGTCACCAAAAACGGTTCTATGCCCATGTCAATCAGCCTGGTTACGGCGCTTGCCGCGTCATTTGTATGAAGCGTTGAAAAGACAAGGTGTCCAGTCAATGCCGATTGAACCGCAATCTCAGCGGTCTCCAGATCGCGTATCTCGCCTATCAGTATTACGTCAGGGTCCTGACGCACAATAGAACGAAGTCCGCGCGCAAAGGTGAGTTCTATTTTTGGGTTTACCTGTATCTGGCTGATCCCGTTAAGCTGATATTCCACAGGATCCTCAATAGTCATAATATTTATATCCGGGTTGTTGAGCGTATTCAGCACAGCATAAAGCGTGGTGGTCTTGCCACTTCCGGTTGGCCCTGTGACTAAAATAATTCCATTAGGCGTATGTACAATGCGTTTTACTATCTCAAGATTTTTATTTATAAGCCCTACTTCAGTAAGTTCCAATACCATGTTGGCTTTATCGAGAAGGCGGAGCACTACTCGTTCTCCAAATGTGGTCGGTAAGGTTGAGACACGAAGGTCCACATTTTTATCCGCAATCTTTATCTCAATCCGGCCGTCTTGCGGCAACCGTTTTTCTGCTATGTTCAGCTTAGCCATGATCTTTATCCTGGAGACCAGGGTTGATAATATCCTCTTGGGGAGATCGTGCGTGGTATAGAGTATGCCGTCAATACGTTGTCTGACCTTTATATCGTTTTGGTAGGGTTCTATGTGTATGTCGCTTGCACGCGCCTTTACGGCCTGAGAGAATATAATATTCACAAGCCTAATGACCGGAGCATCGCTTGTTTCATCCAGAAGATCGGCGGTCTCTTCTATCTCCATTATAAGCTGGTCGCTCGCCTCTTCATCAATGTTTTGCACAAACTGTTCTGCGGAGTCCTTGCTTATGTCATATGCGCGGTTTATCGCGGATACAATCTCCATGCTTGGCACAAGAACAGGCTCAATACGTGAATCCCCCAGAACAGTCCTTACATCATCCATCGGCTGAAAAAGCAGAGGATCGCTTATGGCAAGCATTATACCCTGTGGGGTTGAAAAAGGCACCATCTTGTATCGTTTCAAATATTGAATAGAGAGCCTGGCGGAGAAGTCAACATCCTTTATCTCCGAGTCTTTATGTCTCGGCAGTGAATCCAGATAAGGTATATCAAACTGGATGCCAAGCGCGCGTAACAGGTCATTTTCAATAATTGCCCCTGCACGGACCAGTATTTCACCAAGCCGACCCCCTTTTTCCTTTTGCTGCTTCAATCCCTCGGAAAGGGCGCTTTCGGATAAGCTGAATTCTTGCTTTAATATTTGTCCCAGCAATTTATGTGACATATTTTTTCGTAATTCCTGCATAGGCGGAATTTTATTTTTTATAGAGTTTAATCGACTCGCTCTTCATAGAATCTATTTTTTGCTTTTTGTCTTGGTATAATTTGTTCATCTCATCGCTGTTTGCAATGATATGAGGTGTTATAAATATAAAAAGGTTCGTTTTGGTGTCCAACTTTGTAAAATTCTTAAAAAGCCAGCCAAGTCCAGGAATATTCCCCAGGCATGGCATAGCCGCATTACTTCTGGTAGTGTCTTCTCCTATCAGCCCACCTATTACTATGGTATTTTGATCTTTTATTATTACAGTGGTTTTTGCTGATCGTTTCAATGTTCTGGGAGATTCGCTTACCTTGCCTCCTTCAATAATAAGCTTAGTCACTTCCTGGAAGATATTTAACCGCACAAATCGTTCCTGGTTGATCTGTGGCGTGATCTTCAGGCTTACGCCAACATCCTTATATTCGTAGCTGCTATAATCGCTCTGAGCGGTTGTAGTCTCTTTTTTTGTAATAAAAGGCACATTTTCTCCTACCTTGATCTCAGCTTCTTCGTTATTTGTAGTAAGAATCTGGGGGGCTGATATGATATGCACATCCTTATCCTTTTGATACGCCTGCACAACAGCCCCAATGCTCGGAAAGACCATGCTGCCTATTGTGATAGCCTCGCCTGCGACACCCAATGAAAATCCGTTAGGCGTCCCGGCAACAAGTCCGGCAAGGGCAGAGGCATCTGTTCCCCTGTTCGAAGAAAGCACACCCAGTTTTTTCCCATCCCATGACCCGACATCCTTGAAGGTCTGCCACTCGACACCGAGGCTAAATGATTTTTCCACATTTACCTCCATGATAAGCGCCTCGATGTATACCATATTCCTGGGGATATCTAGCTTCTTGATTATGTCTTCTATCGCTGCGTATTCAACCCTGTTGGCAGTTATTATCAAGGCATTGGTCGCCTTATCTGCAAGTATCTTCACATCCTTTGAAAGCGTAACCGGCGTTCTTTTAGGTGTGCCATCACCTTGCGGTTCTCCTGGCATACCGGGCGGAATAAATGGCATATCTCCACCCTCCATCAACCCCGCGGGACCCATAGATGTCTTGTCTCCTGTAGGAAGGCTGGTTAAGACTTTTAAAAGCTCCTCTGCGCTAGCGTTTTGTAAATAGTAAACATGTATATCCCCTGTTCCAGTAGGGACATCTATGTCTAAAAGTTCTACCAGTTTTTTCATACGAGCCACATCGTCTTCAGGCGCAAGCACTATTAAAAGATTGGTGCGCTCATCCGGCACAATTTTTACCTGGTTTGTAGGCCCCATACCCGGTAGTCTTGCTCCACGAGGCGTATTTCCAGAAAACAAAGCGCTCAAGGATTTGGCAATGTTGGCTGCGCTGGCATGTTTTATGGGTATAGTGTTGATCTCTTCACCAACCCCTTCTATATCTATAGCCTCTACTATTTTCATGATACGCTGGATATTTGAAAGCACGTCTATAATGAACAACGTCTGTGTAGGCGCATAAGATATAAGCAAACTGCTTTTGCCGATGAGCGGCTGTAGCAACTTTTTTACCTCTTCAGGGTTAGCATATTTTAAAGGAATTAACTGTGTAACCACCTTATCATCAGCGGTTAGTTTAGATTCTTCCAATAATGTCTCAATGCTTTTTGTTCTGGCCTCAGGCGCGGGGATTACCTTGGTCACATTCCCTGAAGGCACTGTCGCATACCCATATACCTCAAGGACTGATTCAAATACCTTATACGCCTCTTCTACAGTGATCTTTTTAGGAGAAATAATGGTAACCTTCCCTCTTACCTTGTCGTCTACTATAAAATTTTTACCTGTTAACTCACTCATAAATTTTATAAATAACGACATATCCACATTATCGAAATCTATATTTACAAAACGCCCTGTTCCTTTTTGCATATCATTGCCAGATTCGACATCAGTTGCTTCTATATCTCCTTGCACAGGGATTATCGGGCTGGGAGTTACTCTTCGAACCGGAGGGGTCATTTGCGGCGCCACAGGGAAAATGGGCTGAGGCTGATTTAATTGTGGATTGCCTACGCCTGGGGTTGTAGCAGATACACCAGGCCTTCCGGATATTCTGGCGGCTAAAGCAAAAGAGATACCTAACATATAAACAGCTACGATAATAGCGGCTGCTATCCGAATAAACTTACTGTGCATAAGGCGTCCTTTCGTCTTGCGCCAAGCCGCCTATCTTACGGCCTGATGAGTCCATGCGAGGGGTATTTACAAGCCCTTGCACAGCAGCAGCGCTACTTTTTTGAAAAATCCTGCCATAAACCTTCTGGCTCCGCAAAATAGCTAAATCCTTATCAGCATCCGCCCATTCCTTAACCTGGCCATCCAATTCATACGCTGATTTCAGAAAACGTTCACTTGCCAATAAGTTGCCCATCTTAGCATATAGACAGGCCAGATTATAACACGCGTCAACATATCGTGGATTAATTTGAACAACACGATCGAAAAACTCACGCGCCTTAGAATCATTCCCCTCACTCATATAAATAACCCCCATATTATTAAGAGCAGGAACAAAATCAGGGGACATTTCCATAATACGAGTGTATATACGTTTTGCGCTTTCCATAGAGCCGCTTTCCTGATCGCGCATCGCAATCTCGTAAAGTATCTCGACATCTTCCTGTGTCTCGCCTGGAGTACCTTCTGGTTGTTTTTCAATATCAGCCTGAGGCAAAGAGGAAGAGACAATAGGTTCATCCCCTCTATCAAAACAGAAAATAATAGTTGCCGCGCATATCAATAAACCGGCCACTGTAAGTATGATTTTTTTCCCAATGGACCGATATCGTTTTTTACGTTTAATAGAAACCACTGGCTGCAGATATCCGTTTGCAGCATCTTTTTCACGTTGGGCTTTACGCAAAGCGTCATGTATATAACTCAAATCCTTAAAATTCCTCTGATTGCTCAGGTTAATAGGCTGAAGTCCGAAGAATGTCTCTCACAGAGACACAAAGTAAAATCAAATAAAATCTTAGTGATCTCTGTGCCTTTGTGAGAGTAAATGGTATTTACATGGTAATAGAGAGTCAAGGCGCGCTAATTCTGAGGAACGCATACGCCAGCGCCGGACTCCTCTTTTTGAGG
>JAZDIE010000101.1:0-2905 GCA_043805295.1 Pseudomonadota bacterium | reverse complement strand
TATCTTTTTTTTGTCTTTTATTATTGACTCAGCCATCTCCACTGCTGCGGACGCAGGGGCATAATAGGCGCTCCCTTGTTTGAGAAGCCCTACGATCTCCTCCCCCCCTTTTCTTGTCCGTTCAACAAGCGCTGCTATTTTTTCGGTTGTCATTAACTCTGTTATAGGTATCCCTGAAACCGTGCAGTATCTGGGAAGCGGAATCATCTGATCACCATGCCTCCCCAGTACCAGGGCATGTATATTTTCTACTGACACATCCAGTTCCATTGCAATAAAGGAACGAAGCCGCGCTGAATCAAGAACCCCTGCCATGCCGATTACCCTTGTTCTGGAAAATCCGCTGGCCTCTAACGCTACATGACACATAACATCCAGGGGATTACTTACTATAATCATCACAGCGTTTGGCGAGCGGCGAGCCGCCTCGGTTGTCACGGTTTTTACAATATTGGCATTCGTAATAAGAAGGTCGGTCCTTTTCATGCCGGGCTTTCTGGGAATACCAGCAGTGACAATCACTATATCCGATCCTTCCGAAGGCCCATAGTCGTTGGCTCCAGTAAGATGGGCATCGTGTTTTTCAATAGGAGACGCCTCAAACAAATCGAGCGCCTTGCCTTGCGGAATCCCCTCGGCAATATCTATTAACACTACATCAGCAAGACCTTTTTCCGCAATCCGTTGCGCCGCAGTGGCGCCCACATTACCAGCGCCTATAACTGTAATTTTTGTATTCATTAGTTCTCCAGAATTTGATTTTTTGCTAAGCCGTCTGGCTAATGGCGCTTTGTATAAAACAGGAGTTAATAGGTCAAGAAAAATTCTATCCCCCCCTTGCATGGAAGGCTTACAAATGTTAAAAACACCCCTCGTCTAACCTTAAGGAGATTGTTATGAACAATATAGACAAGTCTAGCATAAAAAAAATTCTGGCAGTCAGAAATGACAATATCGGAGATGTAATTTGTACTACCCCGTGTTTTGAGGCGCTTCGCCTCCATTTCCCTGACGCATACATTGCTGTGCTTGTTTGCAGACTTGCCGAGGATATTGTAACAGGGAATCCTTATTTAGACCATGTTTTTGTATATGACAAGGCAAAGCATGGCAGGCATTCTAATACTCTGGTTGCATGGTGGAAACAGGCTATTGTCCTAAAAGAGATCAGAGAACAGAAGTTTGACCTCGCTATCGGCATTCGATCTGATTTTTCTTCTTCTCAAGGGTGGCTGGTCTATGCAAGCGGCGCGCGTTACCGGTTGGGGGTAAGACCTGAAAAAAAAGATAAAAAGTTTTCTTTTTTTTACAATATATATACAGATAGAGTGTGCAGCCGAATACATGAGGTGGAACGTTCGCTCCAGGTATTAAATAGGATAGGCGTTGATATCCCAAGGAAGCGTTTAGCCCTGGCTGTTTCAGAAGAGATGATCGAAGATGCGGCAAGATTTCTTGGTCAACGCGGCATTGACTTAAGCAAACCAATCATATGCGTAAATATCAGCTCTCGCCGGGAAGAAAACAGGTATTGGGAGTCCGAGCGCTACAGGCAGCTTATTGAACTAAGCCTATTGGCTGGAATGCAAGTAATTGTCACGACAGGGCCATCTGATATAGCCTTAGTGCCTTCTGTTTTAAAAGGGATTAGCCACAAAGTGCCTGTCTATTCCGGGTCATTAAAGGAACTTGCCGCAGTAGTCTCTTTATGCACTGTTTTTGTAACAGTGCAAGGAGGACCTATGCATCTTGCTGCTGCGACAGGCGTTGCTACTATTGCCCTTTTTGGCAAAGAAGACCCCGCCATCTGGGGGCCGTGGGGCCCCCGGCACACAGTCATCAAAAAAAACGGAGATATAAATGAAATCTCACCCGCTGAAGTATTTTTTATAGCAGAAGACCTAATCAGAGCTAGACCACTTTAACCGAGTTTTGAGTTCCAAACGGGTTTGATGTCCTATTTAAATTATCAGGATCAGTCCACCAACGGCCATCTACCACAAACTGATACTCGTGTTTACCTGGAGCGAGTTTTACCTTTTTGCGCCAAACCCCGTCTTTTCCTTTTGCCATCTTGTCTTGATCCATTAGCCATTCGTTAAAGTCTCCGGCTACGGCTACTGTTTGTGCGTTTGGGGCCTGGAGTGTAAATTCTATAGTGATCTCATCTTTTTTAGGCGCAGCTATAGGCGCAGCCAACTGAGAGATCGGGGCTTTTGATGCTACACTTTCCTCAACAGGAATTTTAGAGATAGGCTGGCAGGGCTGGCATGATTGAGTTGAGATGCTGTTTTCAGCTTTTTTAGGGATGCTTTTCACCTTGGTTGTTTTTTTACGTTCCATATTCTCCTCCTTTGTTCAAAAAAATATTGACCACGCTTTTTGATAAAGCCTTAAAAAAGTTAAAGCCAAAGCTCTTTTATTATTGAAATCTAATATAGTAGTTATCGTTTTTCTTGTCAAAAGAAAACATTGCGAACTGAATATTTGACATAGCCTTTGATTTTAATGGGGAGAGGTTCAATATCGCATTGATTCTATTCATGGAAATGTATTATGCTCGCCCTACTCTGAATTTTTCAGGGGTAGTGGTCTCGTGTGCCTTGAAGTATGGAATACCTGTCAGCGGCGACCTGACAAGGTGTTTAGAAGGAACTGAAAACAGGCATATACAACCCCTCGCCTGTCCTTGCGGGTATACATACCCCATTGGAAAATGCTGTCACGATGCTATCAGAAGGCTTGAAATGTATAAGCAGGAAGGGTACAAGGCCATCTTGGATGCCGATATTCAGGCATTCTATGACACCATACCCCATAAGCTTATCATGGACAGGTTGCGTGAAAAAATCGCTGATGGATGGGTTTTGAACAGTATCGAAAACATGCTCAAGGCAGGCGTCAT
>JAZDIE010000100.1:0-15499 GCA_043805295.1 Pseudomonadota bacterium | reverse complement strand
AAGTAAGGCACGCATTTGAGAGTTCGGAATTTATAAAAACAGCTATGTCCGCCGTGTATGATGAAACTTTCACAAGCAACGATAAAAAAAGAGAAGACATGCTTAAACTTTTCTCCGCATTAGGCGCTGTGATTGTCCCCCAAGCCGTGAACCAGTATCTTGGCGAGGGGGGGGGAAATAAGCGTTATGACTTTCTGCGGCTATTGGAACTATTCCCACACGAAGGCATCAGAGAAGCAATGACAAGATTAAATGATCCGTCAGTCATAAAACCGGAAAACCTGTTTGAAATTATCAACAAGTTGATTACTTCTGATATAACTCCAAACTTAATTCCTTATCTGGAGCCACTCGCCAGACATCCTAATTACAAGGTCAGGGGAGAGGCCTTGGAAATGATGCTTGAGCTTGGCTCTGCAAGCGGGATACCGGCACTAAAAACAGCGCTTAAATCTAACAAAAAACAGCGAGGTATCACAGGCTCTATTCCTGGCAGGGAAACACAGGGTAGACGCTGTTACGGAATATCTTACAAAGATGTTCAAAACAAATCCCTTCTCACGATCAACTTATGATACAAATAAAAAAATTATCGGAGCGCTGGGGGCAATTGGAGATCCTCGGGCTATACCTACGCTTACAAAGCTTGCGCAAACATTCTGGACATTTCATCCTGTAATGCTTGTTGATATGAAACTGGCTATTTTCAAATCCCTTTCAGAATATCCCAGGGATAGCATAAAAGAACTGCTTAAGATCGGATCATTGTCCAGGAATATCCATATAAAAAGGTTGTGTGATAACCTTATACCACAATCCAGATAGCAAAAACCTATGAATGAATCATACTCACATAATGGTCTATCAAAGGTCATTGCCCAGTTTAATGCGGCAATGTCCAATGCCCACCTCTATTCTGAAACGCACCCTTTGGTAAAAGAGTCCATCCGCAAGGCGTATGTCATGCTCATAGAATTGCTAGACCTTGAGCCTGGAATAACTATGTTGCTTGTAGGAGAAAACCTTGTGGTCAACAACAGGCCTTTCAGGAGCGGAGCGCCTCATATCCAGGGTTTTATTAATACGCTCAAAGAAAGAGAGATTGGACGAATCACATTTCTTATAGGAATAACCGAGGTTGAGTTATACGACCTTATAAGAAGCCTTGCCCATCAAAACACTGAGGGGATACGTTCAGGGAACCACCTAAAAATCGGGAAGGTTGATATATGCGACTCATCTGTGGAAAATTTAAGCACACCCTGTAAACAAGAGATAGAGGTGAATCCAGTCCATGATCTTACCGCTGGAGAAATAGAGAAAATCAAGGATATTTGTTCTAAAGCCAAGGGGACAACAGGGATCAACCTGAAAGATATCGCAAGGAGCGTGCAGAATTTTGTCATTGAGTTGCAACGCTCCGATAACCCCCTTGCGTTGCTTTCATCGGTTAAATCAGCCGACGAATATACGTTTACTCATATCGTTAATGTGGCCATATTGACCATAAGCCAAGCCGAGTCATTGGGAATTTCAGGGGATCTTCTACACAGGATCGGTGTGGCCGCAATGCTTCATGACGTCGGCAAGATATTCATCCCTAACGAGATACTAAACAAGCCAGGCAAGCTGGACAGTGAAGAACGTTTAGTAATAGAGTCGCATGCGATCAAAGGGGCTAGATATCTCCTTGAACTTGAGGGTGTTCCTAAGCTGGTAATACTGGCTGCTCTTGAACATCATATACGCTATGATGGAACAGGATATCCTTTAATAAAAGAAGGCTGGCGGCCCACCCTTGCAAGCCAGTTGATTGCTATAGCAGACGTTTTTGACGCTCTGCGTGGGACCAGGCCTTACAGGGGGGCTATGGCTCCAGAACGTGTAGTGCAGATTTTAAAAAAAGAGAGTGGAACATCGTTTAACCCAAATCTTGTAAAAAATTTTATAAAACTACTTGCCCGCTAGCTTGATACAAACACACCCCGTCTGCTTCGCAGCCACCCCTCTCAAAAGGGGATTTAGGGGCGGGTTATAAACTTGTATCTTAAGGATATCGCCATGAGACAAAAAATAAAAGATCCATTTAAGGCAGAAACCATCTGCGAAATTCTGATAAGAAATAAGCTGCTCTCTCTGGCAAGCGCTAAAGATATTTGGTCAAAAAAAGACGACCTGCTGCAAAAGCTGGAAAAAATCAGGGAGAAAAAATATGAAAATATGCCGGAGGGCACATTAATCAGCAGCCCATTGACCATTGTGGATGTAATAGCATCATTGAATCTAAGCCGAGTGGACAAACCTGATTTGCCATTGGATGAAGAGGCCATATTTCAAGCCTTAGCTCGTGAATGGAAAATTCCCTTTTTTAAGATAGACCCCTTAAGTCTTGATTTAAATCTGATCACCACTACTATTCCCAAATCCTTTGCAATGAAGCATTTAGTATTGCCAGTTGATATAAAAGAAGGAGTCTTAACTGTAGCCACGTCAGATCCGTTCAATTTTGAAGTGCTGGATGACATCGCTATGGCCAGCAAATTACCGGTTCAGATGGTGATAAGCCCCAAATCAGAAATCATCAAGCTAATTAATGAGTTTTTCGGGTTTAAGCGTTCCATTGTGGCGGCCAATGTTCAATTTGAAAGACCAAATGTCGACTTGGGTAATCTTGAGCAGTACGTGAGGCTACGTTCGGCTGAGGAGCTCCCTTCCAATGATCAGCACATTGTTAATGCTGTCAACCATCTTTTTATGTATGCCTTTGACCAAAAAGCAAGCGACATCCACATCGAACCCAAACGTGATAAAACACTGGTGCGCATGCGCATCGACGGCATACTGCATACTGCCTACCAACTCCCCAAAGCTGTCCATTCGGCTATTGTCAGTCATATTAAAAATCTTTCGCGCATGGACATGGCTGAAAAACGACGTCCTCAGGATGGACGCATCAAAACCGATAAAGGGGACAGCGAGGTTGAAATCCGTGTTTCCACTGTGCCAGTGGCCTTTGGCGAAAAGATGGTCATGCGTATCATGGATCCGGATATTCTCTTCCTTGATTTGGATAAGCTGGGATTTACAGCCCTTGATTTGGAACGTTTTCAAAAAATTATCCAGATGCCCTACGGGATACTCCTGGTATGCGGGCCAACCGGCAGCGGCAAATCCACTACGCTTTACTCCACCCTCAATAAAATTAATACACCGACTATAAACATCACCACAGTGGAAGAGCCGATTGAAATGGTGCATGAAAGCTTTAATCAGATCGCCGTGCAACCACAAGCAGGCATCACTTTCGGGTCAATTTTGAGAAATATTTTACGCCAGGATCCGGATGTGATTATGGTCGGAGAAATGCGCGATTTGGAAACTGCTGAAAACGCTATACAGGCTGCGCTTACAGGGCATATGGTATTCTCTACCCTGCATACAAACGATGCGCCGTCCTCAATCATACGCCTAATGAACCTGGGGGTCTCGTGTTTTCTGATTCAGGCCACAATAGCAGGAATTGTGTCGCAGCGGCTGGTGAGAAAAATTTGTAACTACTGCAAAGAGACCTTTGAAATAGACGCAGACCAGATCAGGAACATGGGGTTGGCCATAAGTCTTACAGGCGCCTTGCAATTGTCCCGAGGTAAAGGATGCGAAAAATGCCGCGGCACCGGATATATGGGACGGACTTGTATACTGGAAATAATGCCCTATTCCGAATCGATTCGGCAGTTGACCACTCCGCAGGCCAATTTTGACATCATTCGCGCCAAAGCCCGTGAGGAGGGGATGAAAACCCTGAGGGAAAGCGCTATAGAAAAATTTCTGCAAGGGATAACAACTTATCAGGAAGTCCTGCGAGTTACCTGACATCTGGCCTGATAATTCAGATCTATACACCTAAACAGCTACTTTACAAATTCATCAATCCATTTGACTAATACTTTTCTATAGGCTAGAAAAAATTTGTCTCTTATAAAAGAGCTTTGCCTTACTAAGGCTTATTAGGTTTTAGCTGGAGGGTAGAAAAAATGGGAGCAATTAATCGCAGGGATTATTTGAAATTAATGGGATTGGTCGGCTTTGGTGTAACAGCGCCAATTCTTGTAACAAACCCTATAGCAGGAAAACAACACGACAAATCACATCACGTGAGCAAGACACGGCCTCTTATGGGCTGCCTTGTCAACATAGATATACTTGATTCATCTAAAGACAAGGCCGAGGAAGTACTGGATCAGGCTTTTGCCAGAATGGCCGAATTAGTCAATATCTTTAACCGGCATGCTACCAATACCCCGGTAAGTCGGCTGAATAAGGAAAGTGTATTAAAAGACGCGCCACCAGAACTTACTTTGTTGCTCTCCCATAGCGCTTATTATAACCGTATAAGCAATGGCGCTTTTGATATTACCATGCTCCCTCTGCTTGAGCTATACAAAAAAACTTTTGAAAAATCAGGCGCCGCGCCATCACAGCAAGAGATAAACGATAAAATTGCGCTAACAGGATTTGATAATATCAAGATGAACAAGCATGAAATCCGCTTATCCAAGGAAGGGATGCAAATCACGTTTGACGGCATTGCAACAGGATATATTGTGGATCAGGCTGTTTATCTCATGGAACAACGCGGAATAAAATATGCGCTTATTAATGCAGGAGGAGACATAAGAGCCATAGGCGGGAATGGACCGGACAAGGCGTGGAAGGTCGGAATAAAAGACCCCTGGGGGGGGAAAGAGTGTCTCGCCGCATTTGAATTGAATAACGGAGCAGTGGCGACATCAGGAAATTATGAACAGTTTTTTGATAAAGACAAACTATATAATCACATCATTGACCCATCTACTGGATTATCGCCTCGGCAAACCGTCAGCACCACTGCAATCGCTCCCACCACTATGGAAGCAGATGCGCTATCAACCACGTTATTCCTGCTAGAGCCTCACGAAAGCGTTGGTCTTGCCGATTCATTGGCTAATATTGAAGCAATGGTCATATCTCGAAACAAAGAACAAATTTATTCTCAAGGATGGAAGCAACTTTCTGCTTAGGCGGATAGGCAGATTATACACCTGGGTTGCCTTAAAAAAATACAAACGTCACTTTATTCTCATGTCTTTCAACGCTGAACCCGTGAACGGTTACAAAAAATATTTGCAACCCTTACGCTTACCTGTTATTGTCCCTTAACGCTATACATAGCGTCATAAGTCCAGATCGCTGCGTTACTCCTTGCGCTATGAATAAATCACTAAAACAGGAGGAGACATTATATGAAACACAGGACTAAAACAACCGCCTTATTTTTTCTGGCGCTGCTTTTGGCAGGCATAGCTCCATTGGCTGCACATGGAGAAGAATCCAATTCAGAATATATAACATTTACCCCACGAACCGGTTGGTATGATTTTCAAGGGAATCAAAATCTGGAAGATAAGCCTTTTTTAGGTATGTCCATAGGATATAGTTTTGATAAAATATGGGAACTTGACGCCGTGCTAGACTACATCGACACACAAATCAAAGAAAGGGCCTCTGACGATATAAACGCCTATTTATATCATCTGGATGTCTTTTATAACCTCTTACCTGAAATGCCTTTGATTCCATATCTTATGGCAGGCTTTGGCGGAATAGAGTTTGATCCATATCACCGCGAGCTAGACAGTGACGAGAGCGCCTTTCTGGTTACATATGGACTGGGATTAAAATATCCTATTAACAAAATTCTGGCCCTGGAAACCGACGCGCGTCAGGTTATCTGTTTTGGAGACAAACAACACAACTATATGTATACATTAGGCCTAAGCTATACCGTTGGAATCGAAAAAGAAAAAATAGTAACAGTTGAACCAAAGGTAAGGTTAGACAGTGACGGTGACGGGGTATATGATGATACAGATAAATGTCCAAATACCCCAAAAGGCGTAGAGGTTGACTCAATGGGCTGCCCAAAAGACAGTGACGGTGACGGAGTCCCTGACTATATGGATGAATGTCCGAATACACCGCCCAATGTTCCAGTGGATGAAAAGGGTTGTCCAAAGGACTCTGACGAAGATGGCGTCCTGGATAATATAGATAAATGCTGCAACACCCCCAAGGGTGCCCGAGTGGATAAAAGGGGATGCTGGGTAATAAAGGCAGTTCTATTTGATTATGACAAATGGGATATAAAACCTGGCGCCTACCCTGCCCTGGATGAGGCAATCTCAGTCATTAACCAGAACCCATCTCTGAAAATACGCGTGGACGGACATACAGACAATATCGGCTCGGATACTTATAATAAAGTATTGTCTGAAAAACGCGCCAATTCGGTTATGCAATACCTTCTTGAAAAAGGAATTGCACAAGAACGGCTCAGCGCAAAAGGGTTCAGCTTTTCAAAACCCGCAACTTCAAATAATACAGAGGAAAATCGCGCCCAAAATCGGCGTGTAGAACTTACCCCTCTTGACTAAAACATCACGATAAAGTTTCCGGCCATGTGCTATAAATGGCCGGAAACTTCGTATCACTCCACCATCAAATGTGGTTACTCCATCCGTGACTCCTCTAGTTTTTTGGATTCACATCCTTAGTACTACAATCTGCCTGGTTTTGTTGAGAAAAAATGCAAATTCCTATACTATCTAGTTAATCAAATGACTTCAACATGAAGTCATTTGACCGGCACTATAGCTAAGGTCTACGACCTTGTGATATTCCCTTGGCTACATAATCATTATAGCGTCTGACGGCAACGCCTCTCTCGTCGCCAAAATATCCAAGCACATAATCAACATTCTGCCAATCCAACTCTTGTCTTCCAAGGATTGAAGCCTCCCCAGGGCAAGCTTCAATATTTTACGCCGTTCTATTCCCCTGATAATAATATGATGAAGTGCATGAGGAGCGTCAATGCGAGATCGTCGTGGCATGCAAAATAGATATCATGCTAAATTATAATTTTATGGGCGTCCCCATTTGTTCCCCTTGCGAGTTCATCGGCAAAGCCGGTGGTTACTTGTTTGTTATTAGCTTTCCACCTGCCGCTACGTTCGCAAATTCACAATAAAAAGTCAGCATATTCAGAAGGTTAAGCGCCATCATATGGCGGCATACTTACATGCACCTTATTGACCTGTTCAGGTTTTGGAAAGCTCTAATAGGGTGCCTCCCTACTCTAATTCCCTACTTTACATCTAATCATATAAGGCTTTTCCTTAAAAACATTTCGTATTTTATACTTTTTATGGTAAGGCAATTGAAACTTGCTTAGTCAAGTGTCTCTGGGATTGTTGTTATAATAAGAGGAGGAGGAGGTGATGATAAACAAAGGGTTTTAGATGGACGGAAACAAATATTTTCTAACCACACTTTCTTGAAAGGGGATTTTTATGCAAGGAATTAATGTATTAAAAACTGCTTCAAAAAGAAGATTCTTTCTAACCCTTATTGTAACATGCCTTATCGGCATCTCTGTCGGCTTTCACAGCGCATATGCTGCTCAGATTTCTCTGTCTGATTCAGGGTGGAGCGATCCTACAGTGGGTACGTGGAATTCAACAAGTAGGATAGCGACTATTACCAGAGATTTGACCAATGACACCATATCTATAACCACTGGCAATATTACACTTGACGGAAATGCGCACTCCCTTGTTGGCAGCGGTGCAGGAAACGGTATTTTTGCTCTCACCAGATCAGTTCTAACCATTAAAAACCTGACTGTGCAGGGGTTTGACCATGGTATTCATATACAGACATGCGGCAATGTAGTCGTAAACAAGGTTACAGCAAAGTCTAACAATTGCGGCATATTCTTCATCAATTCCACTGGATGTACAATCTTTGAAAATACTGCCAGTAACAATACCGGACATGGGATGGAATTAAGGCATACTATAACCAGCACCATTACTGAAAACATCGCCAACGGAAACGGGAAATCAGGTATTTATATCCCATGTGAAGATGGGGATGGCGCAAACACAGTAACCTTGAACGAAACTCACAACAACGGAGTCAATGGACTAGAGTTGCAGGACAGTCACAATCACGTGGTTACAGACAACAATAGCACTGAAAATGGCGCCAGTGGACTTTACTTTATTCTCTGCAACGGCGCCACGATTCAAAATAACGTAACAGAGTCAAATGGCGGAGATGGAATTTGGGTACAAAATTCTGACCTTTGTACGATTCAGATGAATACGGTCCGGTCTAACGCAAATTGGGGTATTCGCGTTAGATGTGACTCTGATCCAAGTGGCCCTGGAAACACTGTATACGGCAATGAGGTAACTGGAAACGGCAGCAATGGAATAGTTGTTCGTGCTCAAAACAACAATGTCGTTCAAGGTAATATCGTCACTGGAAATGGGGCTAATCCAGCTCTTTCAGACGGGAGTGAAACCACCAATAACGGAATTTTCGTCATGAACGCCTCTGGTAATCGCATTGAGGGGAATACCGTACAGGCCAACGCTGAAAATGGAATCATGTTATATGATGCAGGGAATAATAGCATTATTGCAAATGGCTGTGATGGTAACGGTTTTACTGGCATCAGGTTTCATAACTCTGACGGGAATACTGTTGAGACAAACACTGCAACCAACAATTCCCGCAAAGGGGTTTACCTTGACACACAATCCTCAACCAACGTTATAACCAACAATAATACAAGCTCAAACCAGAGTGATGGTATTCTGATAACAATGGAGTCTAACGATAATCAACTTACCGGTAATATCTCAAATTCTTCCGCAACAGCAACCGGAATTACCGTACAGTTGAATAGTCTCCGGAACACTATTTCTGGTAACACCGTAAACGAAAATGTCGGTTATGGTATCCTAGTTTCAACTACTTCATCAGATAACATAATTAATGGCAACACTGTTGAAAGAACCGTGAATGGGTATGGTATCGTAGTGAGTACTCAATCCCGCAGAAACACAATTTCAAACAACGTATGCACTGGGAATCCAAATGGAGGGATTTGGCTCTGTTTTATCGTGGAGGACTGCGTTGTTAGTGGCAACACATGCTGCAATACGGGTCTCTTTGGAATAAAGCTTTCAAACAATGCACACAGGAATAGAGTGGCTGACAATATCTGCAATGATAACACAGACAGTGGGATTATTGTTGCCGGCACGGTCACATATAACGTCATAACAGGTAATACCGTTACAAGCGCCTTACACAACGGAATCCTTATTACAAACCAGGCAACGTACAATGAAGTGACCAATAATACTTGCACTCAAAACGGTAATTCAGGGATTAGGGTGCAGTGCGCTTCACCGTACAACACACTGGCGGGAAACACTTCATCCAACAATTCATGGGACGGGATTACAATTGCCGCTGTGTGGAACACCTTTATTGCTGGCAACACATGTAACAGCAACAACTTGGGTGTATGCATCATAAATTGCTGCGCAAACACAAGCGATATTGATGGTGACGGAAACAATGCGGAACAAGGAGAGATAAACACTACCTTGTATAGCAGAGACGCACGAAAAAATCTTCTTTGGGGGTGCGCTTCACCAAATGAAAACAAGGTTGCATGCAATACTATTCCATAATGGATTAGCAATTTAAATACCAGTTGACTGGGAAACAGAATAAAGGGGTCAAGATTAATTCTTGGCCTCTTTATATATTATGGCTTAGAAGGATATAGACTTTAAAAAAATTTCTACGCTCTCCGGGCATAATTGAGTGCCGGTTGCCTCTGTTATTATCTGTAATGCGGTTTCATGCGGCAAGCCTTTGCGATATGGACGGTCGCTGGTTATTGCGTGATAAGTATCCGCCACTGCTGTCATCCTGGCCCAAAATGGTATTTCATCTCCTTTAAGTCCTTCAGGATATCCATTACCATCGATCCTTTCATGGTGATACATGACTATCGGAATAATTTTGTCAAAACGTTGTATTGGACTGAGAATTTTAGCGCCTATTGTAGGATGGCGTTTAAGCAGCATAAATTCCATATTGGTCAATTTGCCTGCTTTTAGAAGTATTGAATCAGGCACGCCGATTTTTCCCAAGTCGTGTAACTTTGAACCCAGTTCCAATGTTTCCATGTCCTCATTGCTTATTCTTAGCTGAACGCCCATTGATACTACAATAGCCGAGACAGAATCAGAATGGCCACGGGTGTATATGTCTCTTGCTTCAAGCGCCTGTATAAGGCTTGTGATACTCGCCAGCATCATCTTTTGCTCTGTATCCAGCCGCTCTTTTTCCTTAAGCAGAAGAAGAAACTGGTCTGACAAGAGTTTTTCTATGGTTACTATTAACTGCTCAATATTGAATGGTTTAACCAAATATCCGACCGCGCCGTATTGCATCATTTGACGGATAATGGGTCGTTGGGAGTTTGTGCTCATCATGACAAAGGGGATTGTTGAGAGCACAGGGTCTTCGTGGGCTATCTTGCAAAACGTCTTTCCATTCATTACCGGCATATCAATATCGCTTAGGATAAGGTTGGGTCTGATATCGCGTGCGATACTAAGTCCGGTCGCCCCGTTTTCAGCGGTAATTACCTGAAAGCCTGACTCAATCAGACCTTTTTCCACAACTGCTCTGATTGTGGGTGAGTCATCAACTACGAGTATGGTTTGATTTCTTTGAAAGGCGAGCCTGTTAAAGATGCCCTGGATTGTATCAACAGCGTCTTTCATATCATGAGCTTTTGATATGTAAGCATCAGCTCCAGAGCTGAATCCCTTTTCCACATCCAAATCTGCATCTCTTGACGTGAACATTACAACAGGTATTTTTTCTGTTTTTTTATGATTTTTCAGTTTGCTACATAGTTCAAATCCGTTCATTTTTGGCATTTCAACATCAGAGACAATGAGATCAAACGCGCCTGAAAGGGCAGTCTCAAAGCCGGCTTCGCCGTCTTCCGCTTCAGTGACATTTATCCCAAATTTTTCCAGTTGTTTTCTTAGTGCAATACGGATGGTCGCGCTATCGTCAACTATCAGGATATTTCTCTTTTTTGTATTGCTCATGGCGATTTCTTGTTTCTGCGACCTTTGGTTCAATCAGGGATGAATTATTCCTAAAAACCTTCAGTCTTCAGTCTATACACCTGAGTAGTTACCATGTCAGATGGCCGTTATGACTTTTTTTTGTACCAATCTTCATGCCCGTATAAATCGGCTGCGCAATTTGGGCACAACCCATGACTGATTTGCACATCAGCGTGTATTTCCATGTATTGCTCGATACTGTTCCACATTCCTTCATCATCACGAATTTTTTTGCAGTTCAGGCAGAGGGGAAGCAGTCCGCTGAGCAATTTCATTTCTATATGCGTTTTAACACGCGCCAGCAATTCTGTCGAATTGAATGGCTTGGTTACATAATCGACTCCACCTGCTTCAAAGCCTTTTACAATATCTTCTGTTTCTGTCCTTGCAGTAAGAAAGATAACAGGAATATGTTTTGTGATCAAGTTTGACTTTAAATGCCGGCAGGCCTCATAGCCGTCCATTAAAGGCATCATAATATCGAGCAGAATAAGATCAGGCGTATTTTTTCGGGTAAACTCAAGCGCTTTAGCGCCATCTTGTGCTATTCCAACCTCATAGCCATTCTCAGAGAGCAGAGACCCAAGAAACTGAAGGTTTTGGGGATTGTCATCAGCTATGAGAATAATAGGCTTTTTTTTGTTTATCATGAAAACACCATTTACTCTCACAAAGACACAGAGATCACTAAAATTTTATTTGATTTTTGCTTTGTGTGCTTTGTATCTCCATGTGAGAGACATTTCTTATATTTTATTTTTATCATGACTTTTTTATATCAAACACTTCAGTCTTCGGTCTATCCACCTGAATAGTTACCATAATACGTTCCACTAGCGCCGGAAACTCCTGAAGTTTTTTTTCAAGGTTGACTATATCAAACGCCTCTGCAAAGGCGTTTAATTCTCCGGAAAAAACAACAAGCTCCCTGGAGTTGTGCTCAACACCTGCCTGGTGCAGCATTTTTCCTAATTCCATTACTTTGCCTATTATCATGGAATCCTTCAGTGACTGAAAAATTGGAAGGACATTGTCATTCAGAATATATATGAGATCAAATGGTCGTTCAATGCTTTCATTAACAAAAGCATTCAGCGATCCCTCATCTTTTTTCACTTCAGGTTTAATACTTTTGAGGTCATAGCTCTTTTCTTCGATTAAGGATGCTTCCCCTGACGGTACTGCTACTCCCCTCAAAATCACTTCGAACGTACTTCCTTCCCCAACACCGCTTGAGACAGAGATATGACCATCCATTATCTCAACGAGTTTTTTGCATATGGCCAATCCCAATCCTGTCCCTCCAAACTTAGAAACGTCCTGTCCTTCCTGTTGCTTAAACGATTCAAAGATTATTTCCCGCTGGTCTTCAGGTATCCCAATGCCCGTGTCTTCAACAGATATTATTAAATCTATTCGGCTGACATCGCCATATCCTTGATTTTTATCTGCTGCGAGTCTTATATACCCCTTTTCAGTGAACTTAACCGCATTGCCTGCAAGATTAAGAAGTATCTGTCTAAGCCTTATTTCATCAAGCATAAGAATGGGGGGTAAGTCTTTATCAATATCCACAATAAACCGGAGACCCTTTTCAGTCACCTTTGGGGAAAAAATCTGTTCTATTTCAAGGAAAATCATTTTCAGGTTTGTTTCCGCATAGTTGATTGTCATCTGTCCTGCCTCAACCTTTGAAAGATCCAGAATATCGTTTAGCAGCGTGAGGAGGCCTTTGCTTGCTATTTTGATTGCATCAAGATAACTCTTCTGCTTTGGATCGATAACAACAGATGATAGCAACTCGGAAAATCCTGTTACAGCGTTAAGCGGTGTTCGCAACTCATGGCTCATGTTCGCCAGAAATTCACTCTTTGCATGGTTTGCGACTTCCGCCTTTTCTTTTGCAATTGCCAGTTGTGTATTTGCATCAGAAAGTTCTTTTGTCCGCTCGGAGACTTGAACTTTTAACTCTTGTTTGTGGGATTCAATGGCTCTGACTCTCAGGTGAAATCCTCCAAGCATAACTCCGATCACTGTCATCCCCATTATAGTTATAAACCACCACCGCTCCCATATTGGAGGGACAACTGTTATAGTGATTGACGTTCCCTTTTCATTCCATATACCATCATTATTGGAACCAAGGATTCTAAGCGTATATTTTCCGCTTGGTATGTTGGTATACCTCCCAAACCTTCTGGCTCCTGAATTGAACCATTCACCATCCAGGCCTTCAAGTTTATACTTGTATTGATTTTTCTCAGTAGAGGTATAATTCAAAGCAGTAAATTCAAATTCCAATAAATTATGCTTCCAATCAAGATTGATCTCTTTTACCAGTTCAGGCGCCTTGCCCAGATTCAGCTTCTCTCCTCTCTGTGTCAAAGAAGTTACAACAACAGGTGGAATATTGGGGTTGTCTTTCAATTTGTCAGGGTAGAAACTGTTTGCTCCATTAGGGCCAAAAATCCATAATCGGCCGTCACTTGCTTTAAGTGGAGGATATTCCCAAAACTCATTGCTTTGCAAACCGTCACTTTTTGTAAACAGGCGTATAGCTTCTGTTTTTGGGTCAAATCTTACAAGCCCGATCTTTGTCCCCAGCCAGAGATAACCGTTATTGTCTTCGATTATGTTTTGTATGTTATCTGTCGGGAACCCGCTTGTTGTTATAAAACGCGTGAAGGTTTGATCACTGTTGAGTCTGTTTAGCCCTCCGCCTACTGTTCCTACCCAGATATCGCCTGCAGAATCTTCATACACATGGTTGAGCGTGTTGGAGCCGATGGATGCCGGGTTATTGGGGTCGTGCCTATAATGTGTGATTACTTTTTCAGTCTTCGGATCAAACGCATCCAGACCTCCCCCGTAGGTAGGCGCCCAGATAATTCCATGTTTATCTTGAATAATGTGCCAAATTACGTCATTGCTTATGCTGTTTTGGTCGTTTGGGTCATGTCTGAAATTTGTAGCTGTTTTGGTCGTTTTGTTAAATTTCACAAGGCCGCCCAGGTTGGTTGCAATCCATAAATTATCAGGGTTCTTTTTATCTTCAATAATTGTTGACCCCACATGACAGTCTATAGGAAAAACCTCAGCGCACTTCCCGCTTTCCTTGACAAACCTGCATAGATTGCTACCCATAAGCCAAAGCGACCCTTCACGGTCTTCATGGATACCTATAACAAGATCTTCTGCCAGACCGGAAGCGCCTGAAGGATTATGTTTGTAATGTTTATATATATTTGTCTTTGGATCATACCGGTCAAGGCCGCTCACTGATCCAAACCAGATAATGCCAGCTTGATCTTCATATATTACTGCTATTGTGTTGTTGCTCAAGCTCTGGTCGTTATTAGGATAATGTTGGTAGAGCCTGAACTTTTTGCTTTCCTTGTCGATCTTGTCAAGTTTTCCGTTAAAGGTTACGATCCAGACAATGTCGGCCCGATCTTCATATGTGTTCATGATATGGTTAAATGAAAGGCTGCTTTTGCTGTCGGCTATAGGTCTCTGGTTCGTAAATGTCTTAGTTTCAGGATCAAACACATCAAAACCATCTCCATCTACGCCATGTGTTATCAGTGTTTTTCCTGACTTAAGCTCAGCTATGCTGAATATAGCGTTATTGCTTAAACTATAGGGGTGTCCTTCCTCGTTTTTATAACGGACGAAGGAACCGGTAGCCTGATTAAATTTATTCAATCCGTCTTTTTTTGTTCCAATCCAGATTGCGCTTTTTTTATCCTCAATAATAGCCGTAATGTGATTGCTGCTTATGCTGGCTGGATTTTTTGGATCATGTTGGTAGTGATGAAAAATATTGGCGGTCTTATCAAACCTTTCAATGCCTTTATCGGTTCCTATCCAGAGTGTGTTGCGTTTATCCACATATACAGACCAGATACTATTACTGCTAAGACTATGTGGATTATTAGTGTCGGAGAGATATCTGCTAAAGCTGTTATTTTTTTTATCGTATCTGTTTAGACCCTGTTGGGTGCCTATCCAAAGATATCCGTCCGCGTCCTCGCAAACAGCCTGAGGCGTCCAATTGAAGACATCATGGCTGATACTGTATGGATTTTCAGGATCGTTTTTATATACTGTAAAGACATCGGATTCCTTATCGTATTTATTCAGACCGTCAGGGGTGGTTATCCATATCAAACCGTCTCTGTCTTCAAAGATCGTGTAACAATAATCAGAAGAGATTGAATCATGACCTGAAGCATATTTTTTTACATCATATCCATCGTATCGCAATAATCCACTCTGTGTGCCTATCCAAAGAAAGCCGTTCCTGTCTTGAATAAATCCACCGTTAAAAATCATCCCCTCTGTATCCAGCGGGTGATCAAATTGCAGATCCAGTTCATGCCCGTCTGACCTCGCAGCCAAACCGGATGATCCTTGAATAACTGCAAAAAAAAGCATTGCCA